>JAXDQQ010000165.1:0-9038 GCA_034667805.1 Thermoplasmata archaeon
TGCTGGCGGGGACCGTCCGAGCGCGCGTGCCTCGACCGGCCCACCATCCGTCCTCGGCCCTGCCCCCGCCTAGGCGCTAGGCCTTGTTCGGTTCCCACAGGGTCTCGGGCTGTCCCAGGTCGGCCGAGGCGGCGCGCGACCAGACGAAGAGCGCGTCGGACAGGCGGTTGAGGTAGCGCACCTCGACGTCGCCGCATCCGCCCTCGCGGCGCAGCCGGACGGCGATGCGCTCGGCGCGGCGGCAGACGGTGCGGGCGATGTGCAGGAGGCCGTTGAGGCGCGTCCCGCCGGGGAGCACGAAGGAGCGCAGCGCGGGCAGCTTGGCGGTCCGCGCGTCCATCTCAGACTCCAGCCAGGCGATGTCGGCGTCCGTCGTCCGCGGCTGCTTGGCGCCGATGTCCTTAGGCAGAGTCGAGAGGACGGAGCCGAGGTTGAACAGCTGGTGCTGCACGCGCAGCAGCGCGGCGGCCAGCGCGTCGGCCTTGCCCTGCGAGTCGAGGGCCGCGGCACGCGCCAGGCCCACGAACGCGTTGAGCTCGTCGACGGTGCCGTACGCCTCGATGCGCAGGTCGTCCTTCGGCACACGCTGGCCGCCGACGAGGGAGGTCTCGCCCTTGTCGCCGGTCTTGGTGTAGATGCGCGACATCCCAAGGCGCGGTTCGTTGAAGGGCCTCTCCGACACGCGGGGCGAGTCGCCAGGGCGGTCTTGAGCCTGCCCCCGCCCGCCGATCCACAGATGACACCGATGACACTGATGGCGATCCGGTGCATACCATCGGTGTCATCTGTGACATCGGTGGATGGGTCAGTGGCGGCCTATGCCATGACGACGAGCCGGCTCCGTCGCACGTCGCGCATCCGTTCCAGGGTCGCCGCCAGGTCCTGCACCCGCTGGGGGGACCCGCCCACCAGAAGGACGTCCATGCAGGTCTCCGGTTCGCAATGGGTGTGCATCAGGCTGAGGACGACGTCGTGGAAGGCGTGCCGGACCTCGGAGATGCGCGCCTCCTTCTCGTGCGGATAGAGGACGGTGATGGAGCCGTGCACGTGCTTGCCGACGGGGGGATGGCTGGTGTTCAGGCGGTCCCGCACGGCGGCGCGCACGAACTCGCTGCGCCCCTTGTAGGAGCCCTTGGCGATGGCGGCATCCATGTCGGCCACCAGGTCGTCCGGCAGGCTGGCGCTGAGGACCGTGGTCATTGCGAAGCCTGAACCCCCCGTCTTCATAATGGTTGGCAAGAAGTTATGAAGAGGGCCGGCTCGGGGGCCCCAATGCGAGTCGCCCTCCTGACCGGCCTCCTGGTCCTGGCGCCGGTCCTGGCCGGATGCGCCAACGGCCCCCATCCCGACGTCATGGCCACCTTCTATCCGCTGGTGTTCTTCAGCGAGGAGATCGGCGGCGACGGCCTCTCCGTCGGAAGCGTCGTCAAGCCCGGAACGGAGCCGCACGACTACGAGCCGACCACCAAGGACCTCGACAAGATCGTCCACGCCAAGGCCCTCGTCATCCAAGGTGCCGGCTTCGAGGGCTGGCTGGAGACGGCGCAGGACCAGGCGCCGGACACGCGCCTCATCGTGGCAAGCAACGGCATCGGCCTGCACGAGAACCCCGACGAGGACGAGGCGGAGGAGCTGCCCCAGGACCCGCACACGTGGCTCGACCCGGTGCTGGCCCAGGACATGGCGCACAACATCGAGGCCGGGCTGTCCGCCTCCTTCCCGGACCGGAGCTTCGCCATCCACGCCAACACGGTCGAGCTCGTCGGCCGCCTGCAGGCCCTCGACGCCGACTTCGCCGAGGGGCTCGCCCACTGCCAGCTCCATGTGATCATCACCACCCACTCGGCGTTCGCCTACATGGCGGAGCGGTACGGTTTCGAGCAGGTGGGCCTGAGCGGCCTCGACCCGAACGAGGAGCCCAGCCCCGCGGCCATTCAGGACGCCATCGACCTTGCCCGCGAGCACAACGTGACCGTCATCTTCTTCGAGGAGCTTGTGAGCCCCCGCGTCGCCGAGACCGTCGCCCGGGAGGTCGGCGCCGAGACCCGCGTCCTCAGCCCCATCGAGTCCGCACAGGATGGGAAGGACTACTTCGGCATCATGCATGACAACCTCGACGCCCTGCGCGCCGCGATGAACTGCACATGAGCCGGATCCCCCGAGTCCCCCCCCGCCCCGACGACCCCCCCGTCCTCGAGCTGCGCGACCTCTGCGTCAACCTCGGCAGCGACCGCGTGCTCAACAACATCGACCTGACCATCGGCGCCGGCGAACGCATCGGCATCGCGGGGCCCAACGGCGGAGGCAAGACCACGCTGCTGCGCGCCATCCTCGGCCTGACGCCGACCTGCTGCGGGACCGTGAAGTTCTTCGGTGTGCCGCTGGCGGACTTCCGCGAGCGGCGCCGCATCGGCTACGTCGCGCAGAACGCCGCCCACGTCGACCCGTCGTTCCCCGCCACGGCCCTCGAGGTCGTCCTGCTCGGCCGCGTGGCCCCCCGCGGCCTGCTGCGCCGCTTCAACGGCGAGGACCGCCGCCTGGCGGTCGAGGCCCTGCGCGAGGTCGGCCTGGAGGACCTGCAGGACCGCCCCATCGGCCGCATGAGCGGGGGCCAGCGCCAGCGCGTCCTCTTGGCGCGCGCGCTTGCCAGCCAGCCTGACATCCTCGTGCTCGACGAGCCGACGACCGGGTTCGACGCCGCTGCGCGCGACGACTTCGTGAAGCTCTTGCTGCACCTCAACGAGGAGCACAACATCACTCTCCTTTTGGTCAGCCACGACCAGGACATCCTCGCCCACGCCGCCGGCCGGCTCATCGTCGTGGACCGCGGCATCGTGCACGATGGCCCGATCGGCCCCGGCATCCCGTTCCCGTCCGACGTGCACATGCACGACCCGCTGGTGCGGCCATGAGCCTCGCCGAGCTTCCTGCAGGACTCCTGCCTGCGCTGGCGGCCATCGACCTCGGGATCTTCGGCTACGAGTTCATGCAGCGCGCCATCGTGGCCGGCGTGCTCGTGGCGATCCTGGCCGGCCTGCTCGGCGTCTTCCTCGTCCTGCGCCAGATGAGCCTGCTGGGCGACGGCCTTGCGCACGTCAGCTTCGCCGGGATCGCGGTCGGACTGGCCTCTGGGTTCTACCCCATCGGCATGGCGCTGCTGTTCTCCGTCGTCGGCGCCATCGCCATCTACTTCCTGCGGGAGCGCGGCATCGTCAAGGGCGACACGGCCATCGGGATCCTGCTGACGTCCGGCCTTGCCCTGGGCATCGTCGTCGTGAGCGCGTCGACCGGCTTCGTGAACACCAGCGCCTACCTTTTCGGCCAGATCCTCGCCATCGACGACCAGGACCTGCGGGTCGTCCTCGGGGTCGGCATCGGCCTCGTCATCCTGCTGGCCGCGTTCTACAAGGAGTTCGTCAGCATGACCTACAGCGAGGAGGCGGCCCGCGTGACCGGGCTCCCCGTCGACCTGCTCAACGTCGTGTTCGTCAGCCTCACGGCGGCCACCATCGTGGTCACCATCCGCGTCGTCGGCGTCCTCCTGATCAGCGCGCTCATCGTCGTGCCGGCCGCGACGGCCCTCCAGCTGGCGCGCGGGTTCCGGCGCGCCATCGCGCTCAGCGTGCTCGTCGCGGTGGCGAGCGTGGTGGTGGGGATCCTCATCGGCGCCGTCACGGGCTGGGTCGTCAGCGGCCTCATCGCGCTCGTGGCCGCGGCGTTCTTCCTTCTCGCGGTCATCGGCCGGCGCATCGCCGACCATCTCCGGCCGCCGGTCGGCACGACGCCGCCGGCGCATTGACCACGCTAGTGGGTGTGCCCGCCGCTCCAGCTCCCGCGGGCTTCCTGCGCGAGCGGCAGCAGCATGATGAGCGCGGCCACCGGGTCCGCCCACCACCAGCCGAACAGGGCGTTCAATCCCATGCCGACGAGCGCGATGAAGGAGAGGTAGAAGCAGGCGGTCGCCTGGAAGGCGTCGGCCTCCATGGCGCGGCTGCCCAGGGCCCGCGCGGTCTGGCGCTTGCGCCGGCCGAGCCACTGCATCAGCACCATGCTGATGACGGCCAGCACGATCCCCGAGCGCGTGGTCTCGGGCTCGCGGCCGGTCGCCAGCGAATGCCCGGCCTCCCAGACGATGTAGACCCCGAGCACGACGAGGCCGACGGCCACGAGGCGGCTCGCCTGGCGTTCGATGCGCTCGACGTCGGCGGCTCCGGTGGCGCGCCGCTCCTGCCGGTTGCGCCACAGGATGATGGCCGCTGACGCGGCCTCGAGGAACGCGTCGAGGCCAAAGCCGAGCAGCGCCACGCTGCCGCTGCGCACTGCCACGGCAACGCCGAAGCCGCCCTCGATGAGGCTCCAGACGAGGGTGATGATGGCGAGGCGCATCGCCTGCTGGAGAAGCGTCGGGCGGTCGGCGTGCCCGAACCCGAAGACCTCGCCTCCGCCCCTATGCGCCACGACCGCAGGAAGACGCCGCCGTTAAAGGCCCTCGTTGGTCCCGCTAAACGGCGACCTTCGCGGCACGCCGCTTGGCGCCGGGCGTTGCGGCCAGGCATCCCTTGAGGCCACGTTTGAGATCGGCCTGGTCGAGGTTGCGTCCGATGAAGACGATCTGGTTCGTCCGGGCCTCGCCGTCGCGCCACAGCCGGTCGTGGCTCTCATCGAGCAGGGCATGCACGCCGTGGACGACGAGGCGCGTGTCGCGGCCCGCCACGTTCAGGATACCCTTCATCCGGTAGAGGTCCTTCTGGCGCTCGTGCAGCAGATGGTGCAACCAGGCGTGCACTTTCTCGGCATCCACGGCGCCGTCCAGAAGGAGGCTGACCGAGGTGACGGACTGGTCGTGCACGTGGCCCGCCGTGTAGTCGACCGTTTCCCTGGGGGTGACCTTGCCGCCGGCGGCGTCGTGCAGGGCGAGGCCGAAGTGCAGGGGGAGGTACTGCGTGAAGAGGACGTAGCTGCCCGCGGTGGGCACGTCCAGATGGAACGTCTTGGAGCCCTTTCCCGTCGTCTTGAGTTGGACTGGCGATCCTGGCATGAAACGGCCGCCGACCGACAACGAGAGGGTCGTGCCGAGCGCCAGGACGGCCGACGCTTCGCGTTCGAGGTCGCGCATGGGTTTGCCGGCCGGGAGGAGGAGCACCTTGATCGGCTCCTCGTGGACCGTTTTCAAGCGCAGTCCGTGGCGTCCGGCGGCCAACCGGTAGGAAGCCACATGCTCGAACGGGTAGTCCGGCTGCAGGAAAGCCGGCTTGCTTTCCAAAGCGCGGTCCAGGTCGAAGCCGCCTTGGTCAAGGATGGAGGCCAGCGGGGCCTGGCCGTTGGTGACCCGCTCGATGCGCGCGATGCCGTTGATGGCGCGTAGGCGGGCCTCGACGGCAACGAGTTCCTCCGGCGCCACAAGGTCGCACTTGTTCAGGAGCAGGAGGTCGGCGAAGGCGATCTGGTCCAGGCAGGCGCGCGATTCATCGATGTGCCGGAGGACGTGCTTGGCGTCGACGACCGTCACGACGGCGTCGAGGCGCGCCTTGGCCTTGACGCCCTCGTCCACGAAGAAGGTCTGGGCCACCGGGGAAGGATCGGCGAGTCCGGTGGTCTCGATGATGATGTGGTCGAAGCCGTCCGGGCGGTTGGTCAGCTCGCCGAGGATCCGGATCAGGTCGGCGCGGACCGTGCAGCACATGCAGCCGTCTGCGAGCTCGAACAGCTCCTCCTTCGCGGTGACGACCAGGCCGCTGTCGATGGCCACCTCGCCGAACTCGTTCTCGATGACGGCGATGCGTTTGCCGTGGCCGCTGCGGAGGATGTGGTTGAGCACGGTCGTCTTGCCGCTTCCCAGGAAGCCGGTCAGGACCGTGACAGGGACGGTGTCCATCAAGGCCTCCAACCCCGGGGGCTACAAAGCCCGACCTCGGAAACCAAGGGCGCGCGGCTATGAATTTCTTATGAAATCCTAAGAACCGGTTTCCGATTTCAGCAGCAATCTCGCCCGAGCCACGCCTCTCGCGCCTCGTACCCGAGGAACGGGACGATCGCGAGCGCGGCCACGGGGTCGGCCCACCACCATCCCAGGACAAGGTTCGCCGCCAACCCGACGAGGACGATGGCGGAGAGGTAGAAGCAGGCCTGCGTCTGCGCCGCGTCGGCGACCAAGGCCCGGCTGTTCAGGCTCCGCCCCGCGCGCCGTTTCGCTCGCGCCAGGAAGCCCATCACCACGAGCGAGACCGCCGTCAAGCCGACGCCGATCGGACTGGCGACGGGTTGCCGCCGCTGGGCCAGCGCCAAGCCTGCGTCCACCAGGATGTACGCGGCCAGCAGGACGAGCGATCCCGCCACCAGCTTCTGCGCGCGGTGCTCGATGGCCTCGGCCCTCTCCAGGTCGGCCCCTTGCCGCTCGGCAAGGAGTCGCCAGATGAGCACCAGGCCGCTGGCGGTCTCCACGAAGCTGTCGATGCCGAAGCCCAGGAGGGCGATGCTGGCGGCAAGGCCGGCGGCCGCCAACGCGACGGCACCCTCGACAAGGTTCCAGCCGACGGTCAGGTACTCCAGGCGGAGCGCCCTGGCGACCACGGCGGGCCGTCCCGGCGACGTCGCCGCAGACGCTGGCAGGACCTGGAGCGTCGGCAGCGCGTCGGCCACGGGGCCACCAGGGTCCGGGGCGTACTTGAGAGCACGGAGCATGACGGCGGAACCGCCGCAACAGGAGCGACGACCAGACCAGAGCGTTGAAGCGGCCGCCCATGAATCATCCTTCATGGATGCCGTCGCCCTCCTTCGGCTGGTCAGCGAGGAGACGCGGCACGCCCTGCTGACCGAACTGCGCAAGGGCGACCGCACCGTGACCCAGCTCATCACGCTCCTCGATGACGAGCAGAGCAACTTGAGCCACCATCTGGGGACCCTGCGCGAAGCCGGGCTCGTCGTCTGCCGGCGCGAGGGCCGCCACCAGCATTACCGTCTCGCCGACGCCGAGGTCGCCAAGGTCCTGGAACAGGTCGAGCACTTGGCGGCGCGCCTGGAGCAGTTGGCCTACACAACCAGCCTCGGTCTGCCGGTGGATGCAGGCTTCCACGGCTACGGTTGACTTGCTGGGATGGGCGCCGTGCTCTTCGCGACAACGCTTATGGTGTCCCGTCGGCGGTGGGGCGGCATGGACGGGCGGACGGCAGGCATCATCGTCGCGTTGACGGCCCTGTCGTTGCTGACCCCGACCGGCGCGGCCCGTAACCTCCCACCGGAGGAGCTGTTCCACCTCATCCTCGTCGACGACGATGGCCTCGTCGGTTACGGCGGCTGCACCGAGGGCGCCTGCGCGCCGGAACAGCCTCGCGCCTACGACGCCGTCGCCCTGGACGCGCGCGAGGTCGCCGACCCGTCAGGCGTCCCCCAACTGGTCTTCCGCTTCCTCGTGGCGCCCGTCGACGACGACCTCGCCCGGACCATCGCCTTGTCAGGCACGGCCGGGGGTCGAGAGTTCACGCTGCAGGCCATCGTCGAGGGGAACCGGACCACCGCCAGCGCCGGCGTCGGGCAGGAACCGTACGCGAGCGGCGAAGAGACGGCAGTCGAGGTCGTCGTGCCCTACTCCGGACTTGGGGTCCAGGTCGGAACCCAGTTGGCCGACCTGCGCGTCGAGACGATGTTGGACGACGCACGCGGCGACATCATGCCCGGCGGCTGGTACGACGGTGACACGCTGGTGCCGCACATCCCCCACGAGGTCGGGGAACTCACGGAGGTCACGGAAGAGCCGGCTCCTGGGCAGTATTCGCTCTTGGGCCCGGCGCCCCTCATCACCATCGACGCGCCGCTGCTGGGGATGGCCGAGCAGGGCTGGGCGGTGACCCTCAACGTCACCAGCCAGCTCGGGACCGGTGACCAGGAAGTCACGGCGACCGCCGCCGGCATCTCGATTTCGACGACGCTTCCGGCGGGCGCGACGCGGATGCTGCGCCTGCAGGTCGGGGCGGATGCGGGCGCCACGGTGCTGCGCATCCACAGCGACCTGGGCGGCTACCAGGAACGTCCGCTGGACGTCCCCGCGCCGGCCGTGCAGGAATCGCCATTGCCGCCGACCTTCGCCTTGGCCGCCGTGGCGCTTGCGCTGGGCCTTGCCGCACGGCGCCGTCGCTAGAGACTGCGTGAGGACGGCAGGACCCTTGCCACAGCATTGAAACACTGGGCGGAGCCTGGATGGAGCATGCGGCCTGGAGCCGTCGCGGCCTTGGCCTTTGCTGCCCTCCTGGCGGGCTGCAGCCAAGGCCCAGGCGACGGGGCCGACACGACGCCTGGGCCGGTGGTCGATGGCCTCGTCGTCGACGCTGCGCGCATCCCGATCGGAGGGGCCGCGTTCTCCGTGCAAGGGCAGCCGGAGACGGGCGTGACGGACGAGGGTGGCCGGTTCGAGTTCGAGGCCCTGCCCGGCGTCGAGCTCTTGGTGACCGTGCAGGCCGCCGGTTTCGTGGGGTCGAGCCAACTCATCCCACCCTTTTCCGGCGACCACCATGACCTCGTGTTCCTGCTCGAGCGCTTGCCGTCGGAAGCGCCCTACGTGACGGTGGAGAAGTTCGACGGGATCATCCGTTGCGGCCTCACCGCGGTCGTTGGCGAGGACCCGAGCCGGCCGCACGAGCACAAGGGGGTTCGCTGCGACGACGTGGCGCCCATGGGCCAGAACATCTGGAACTTCACGGTCCCCGTCGGTGCGACCGGCCTGGTCCTGGAAGGGTTCTGGGAACCGCGCACCGAGTTGTCGACGGCGCTCATCCTCAAGGTGACGATCCCGGAGACCGGCGACATCGTCGGCTTCGTCGAGCAGGTCAGTCCTCTGCGCTTGCAGTTTAGCAAGGTCGCCCTGGCGCAGAACCTGGCGGCCGGCCATGACACGCTGTCCATTGTCGTCACCCCTGGGGCCGGGACGGGGAACCACGATCACGGGGCCGTCGGCGTGTTCGTCGACCAGGACTTCCGCCTCATCATGACGTCCTTCTTCAACGGCCCCGTCGACCCCGCCTACACGGTCGCAGGCTAGGCCAGCA
>JAXDQQ010000166.1:0-6182 GCA_034667805.1 Thermoplasmata archaeon
TGAACCGGGGGTCTCGATTCTTGGGCAGGATCATGGTTCGCCCCCGCTTCCGTGCCACCTATGCCGACGCCCTAAATACGCCGGCGGCCCGCACCGCGGGCCCCCGCCACCGTTAAATATGCCCCCCCTGTCGGCCGGATTTGCAGAACCGGCTCCGTCAGGAGTCCGGCATCGGCATCGATCCCCGGCCCAGCCGGGGGGAGTCCACACCACATGGCTGACAACGAGAAGGGCGCGAAGCCCGACCAGAAGGCCCCGAAGCCCGAGGCCGCCAAGGAGCACAAGTCCGAGAAGGGCGACAAGGGCAAGGACGACAAGAAGGAGAAGAAGGTCTTCGAGACCACGAAGACGGCCGACTACGGCGCCGACTTCCGCTACCTCGTCCGCATCGTCAACACCGACCTGGACGGCAAGAAGCCGTTCGCCACCGCGCTCACCTACGTCCCCGGCGTCAGCCACCGCCTGGCCAACGTCATCGCCAAGGAGACCGGCATCGACCCCAAGACCCGCATCGGGACCCTGAAGGACGACCAGCTCGAGAAGGTCGTCGAGGCCATCGAGGGCGTCGAGGACCTCGTGCCCGTCTGGATGCTCAACCGCCGCAAGGACATCGAGTCCGGCGAGGACCGCCACATGGTCGGCTCCGAGATCACCATCATGCTCCGTGAGGACCTCAACCGCCTCAAGAAGATCCGCAGCTGGCGCGGCCACCGCCACGAGCGCAAGCTGCCGACCCGCGGCCAGCGCACGAAGAACAACGGCCGCTTCGGCGGAGCCGTCGGCGTGCAGCGCAAGGTCGAAGGCCAGCCCGCGGCCGGCGCCGAAGGCGCCCCCGCCGCCGCGGCCCCCTCGGCCGGCAAGGCCCCGTCGGCTGCGCAGGGCGCGGCCGCCAAGGCCGCCGCCGCCCCCGCCAAGCCGGCCGCTGCCGGCAGTGGCGCCAAGCCCCTCGCAGGAGGCAAGAAGTAGATGGGACAACCAAAGTTCAACCGCCGCAAGTACGACACCCCCAGCCACCCGTGGCAGGGCGAGCGCATCAAGGCGGAGAAGGAGGTCCAGACCAAGTTCGGCCTCAAGAACAAGACCGAGCTGTGGAAGGCCCAGTCCCGCCTCCGCGACATGCGCGGCCAGGGCCGTGCCCTCATCGCCCGCACGCGCAACCCGTCGGACTCGCAGGCCGCCATCGAGTCGAAGCTCCTGATCGAGCGCCTGCAGCGCCAGGGCTACCTCGGCGACAACTCCGGCCTCAACGACGTGCTGGCGCTCGACCTCGAGCGCATCCTGAACCGGCGCCTGCAGACCCAGGTCTACCTCAAGGGCCTGGCCCGCACGCCGAGCCAGGCGCGCCAGTTCGTCAGCCACGGCTGCATCCTCATCGGCGAGCGCCGTGTCACCGTGCCCAGCTACATCGTGCGCCGCGGCGAAGAGGACGCCATCCTCATCGACCCGAAGAAGGCCATCGCCGACGAGAACCACCCGGTGCGCCCCAAGGCCGCCGGCTACGACAACTCGCCGCAGGCCCAGCCCGCTGAGCCGATGGCCGCGCCTGTCGCCGCCCCCGCTCCCGGAGGTGCCGCGTAATGGCCGAAGAGAAGAAGGGCATCGCGCACATCTTCGCGAGCTACAACAACGTCCTGATCACGGTCACCGACGCCACCGGCGCCGAGACGATCGCGAAGTGCTCGGGCGGCATGATGGTCAAGTCCGACAAGGACAAGGGCGGCCCGTTCGCCGCCATGGCCGTCGCGCAGCGCATCGCCGAGCAGATCAAGGAGAAGGGCTTCTCGACGCTCGACATCCGCGTCCGCGGCTACGGCGGCAACAAGGCCCGCAGCCCCGGCCCCGGCGCCCAGGCCGCCATCCGTGGCCTGGCCCGCAACGGCATCATGGTCGGCCGCATCGAGGACGTCACCCCGGTGCCCCACGATGGCGCACGCAAGAAGGGCGGCCGCCGCGGCCGGCGCGTGTAGGTGAATGACTTGAAGATCGAGATCAAGCAAGTCACGGACCGCGAGTGCAAGGTGCTCGTCGAAGGCGTCAACCCGTACTTCGTCAACGCCCTGCGCCGCACGCTCCTGTCCGAGGTCCCGAAGCTGGCCATCCACAAGGTCACCTTCTACGACAACACCAGCGCGCTCTTCGACGAGATCCTGGCGCACCGCATCGGCCTCATCCCCATCCCGACCGACCCGTCGACGCTCAACCGCGTCGGCGAGGTGGACGCCGAGGGCAAGCCGGTCTACGTCGTCCGCTACACGCTGACGAAGGAAGGCCCGGCCACCGTGATGTCGGGCGACTTCGAGTGCGAGGACAAGCGCTTCTCGCCCGTCGACGCAAAGATCCCCATCGTGGACCTCCTCGCCGGCCAGCGCCTCATCCTCGAGGCCGAGGCCATCCTGGGCCAGGGAACGCAGCACGCGAAGTGGCAGGTCTGCTCCGCGGTCGGCTACAAGTACTTCCCGACGGCGACGGTCGACAACCGCAAGATCAAGCCGGAGCAGGCCAAGGAGGCCGTGGCGCGCACGCCGAAGGGCATCCTCGGGCTGGACGGCGGCAAGCTGGTCATCCTGCAGCCCGACGAGGTCAACCGCGCCGACGAGGCCGAGAAGATCTGCGGCGAGGGCTTCAAGCTCGACTACGACGACAGGAAGTTCCTGTTCAAGTTCGAGACCGACGGCTCGCTCAAGGCCGAGGACGCGCTCCTCAAGGCCGTGGACATCCTGAAGGAGCGCTTCGGGAAGTTCCAGGACGCGGTCGCCG
The DNA here is from genome assembly GCA_034667805.1 of Thermoplasmata archaeon. Taxonomy (GTDB): domain Archaea; phylum Thermoplasmatota; class E2; order JACPAO01; family JAHFTW01; genus JAHFTW01. The sequence continues at coordinate 2,758 of JAXDQQ010000166.1, forward strand.
AGTTCTGATCTGATTCAGCGGACACGCCTGTTCGCCGAATCGAGCCATCCTCTTCCTTCCTTCTTCTTCCTTTTTTGGGTTCCGAGCGAACGGCACGATCCTGTTGGTCGAGCGAAAGCCACGACGCCGACGGCGCCGCGCTCCTGCTTCAAGGCCATCCAACGTCTCCGCCGCCGACGCCGACCACGTCGATCAGCAGACGATGGAGAATCGGCGCGCGGAGCGCGCCCATGAAAGGCGTGGGTCCTGTAGAACAAGGCGGCGCCCCGGCGCCGCCTTCAGGTTCAAAGCGGACCAACCAGATGCCGACGCCCACGACGCCGACGGCGGAAGGAGGCTGACCGTCGTCCGGGGAACTGAACGTAGCGCCGCTTCTTCCGCCCCCCGGTTAGATAAGAGTCTGGGCCTCTCGCCAGGCGTGCGCATCCCCCTCCTGTTGGCTGGCCTCCTCGCGTTCGGCGCCATAGCCGGCTGCCTGTCGGACGACAACGCCCCCGACGCGGCGGCGCAGGAACAGGAACGGCTCGCCACGCTGCCGTGGGAGGAGCTCGGCGACCTCGTCTACGACAAGGACCACGAGCACAACATCCGCGACCTGCACACCGCGGTCCACCGCAACGTCGAGCCGCTGGCCTACTCGGCGTTCTCCGACGACGGCCTGTCCTTGGGCGAGTACACGGAGCTCGACAACGAGCACGGCCTCATCGCCATGGCCGTCACCACCGGCGACGCCGGCGTCGACACCCGCATCGTCCTGCTCGACGAGGCCGCCCTGCCCGAGCTCAAGGTCCTCAGCTTCTTCGACGTGCCTGGCGCGTACGGCGACGTCAAGATCGACGAGGAGCTCGACCTGGTCTACGTGCCCTACCCGGGGGCCCGCTTCGGCGGCGCCGCCGGCAACGGCGTGGGCTTCTCCATCTGGGATGTCTCGAACCCGGCCGAGCCGACCCAGGTCGGCGACGCGAAAGGCGGGGGCTGCCACATGCTCAACACGCTGCGCGTCGACGGCATCTCCTTCGTGTGGTGCGCCAGCATCACCGGCCCGACGACGTACCGCGTCGACCGCCTGCCGACCGGCCAATACCAGGGGACGCCGATCTCGACGGACATCCCGCAGAGCGACCCCGAGGTCCTGCGCTACGCCGACTACTACTCCAAGCTCACCGCCACCGGCTTCGCCCTGCTCTTGGCGCCGCACGACATGACGGCGCAGCTGGACCCGCTCACTGGCATGCCCATCGTCGTCGTCGCAGACGAGATCAACGGCATCCGCGTCTTCGACGTCACGCACCCGGCCATCCCGGTGCAGCTGGGCTATTGGCGTGGCGAATCGGCGGAGGCGCCCATCGAGCGCGTCCACACCGCCCTGGTGGCGGGCATCGGCGGCAAGCGCATCGCCTTCGGCGCGACCGAGACGCTCTTCGACGTCCCTCCGCAGATGTACATCGTCGACATGACGGACTACGCCAACCCCGTTTACCTCGGCACCTGGATCCCGCCCGGCATCCCGACCGACGACGGCCTGGCCTACAGCCTGCACAACTTCCAGGTCGTCGGCACGCGGCTCTACATCGCCAACTTCCACGGCGGCGTCTGGGTCCTCGACGTCAGCGATCCCAACAACCCGTTCCCGGTGGCCCTCAACACGCCCGTCCGCGAATGCGGCTACCCGCGCCCCGAAGAATCGGTCGCCGGGCACCCCATCGACGCGAACCAGTACTGGGACCCCATCGTCGTCGACGGCTACCTGCTGATGACGGACATCCCGTGCGGCGTCGAGGTCCTGCACGTCGGCGGCGACCCGGCCGGCGATGTGGCGTACACCAGCTTCGCTTGACGATGAAGCGGCACGCATCGTTGCAGCCGCTGTCGCGCGACCATCACAACGTCCTCGTGCATGCCCGCCGCTTGCGGGGGCTCGACGCCAGGTTCGACGCGCCGACCGCGCGGCGCCGGTTCCTCTCGTACCTTCCGGTGCTGCTGCTCCACTTCGACGAGGAGGAGCGGATCCTCCTGCCGCACGTCAAGGACGCCGCGCTTGGCCGGCGGCTCCGCGACGAGCACATCGACCTGCGGAGGCGGGCCGCCCACCTGGCCTCGTCCAGCGACGGCCAAGCCGATCTCGGCGAGGCGCTGCGCCTGCACGTCCGCTTCGAGGAGGACCTGCTGTTCCCCCACCTTGAGGCGGCCGTGGGCGAGGCGATCCTGGGCGACCTGGCCCAGGCTGGCGTCGCCTACAGGGCAAAGGAGCGCCCGGAGAGCCTCACCGGCGGCGAAGCCTGCTTCCTCTGATGGCTTGCCGCCAAGCCTAAATGGCACCCCTTAGTGGGCGGCTTGGCCCGGGGGGTTTCCTCCGGATTGACACCCGCACGCCCAGGTAGTCAAGCGGCCAACGACGGTAGATTCAGAGTCTACTTCTTCGTGATTCGCAGGTTCGAATCCTGTCCTGGGCACTCACTCGCTCCGTTCGCTCGTGTCCAAGCCGAGGCTCTGCTGCTCCGGCCCGCGCGCAACAGGGCTCCGCGCCTTTTGGCAGGAATCCGGCAGGGGCCGTCCTCCGTCGTCCCCCCAGCAGGACGATTTTCTTCTAACGCGGACAATCTTGGTTGCCTTCATCTGTCGAAGTCAATAAATTGTTGACGCAGTCCATAAACGCCAAATGGCCGCAAGCCTCCATCGGGACCCGATGCAAGCCATGCAGCTCACGCCGCACCACCCGGTCGACGAGAAGATGCGTGTCCTCGAGCTCGAGGTCACGTCGGCCGACGGCGGCGTCCGCCTGCGCCTGCCGTGGGACCTCACCGCCTACGACCTCGAGCCGCTGCTCTTGGCCGGTCGCGCCCTTGCGGAGGACCGCAAGGTCGCTGCCTACCACGCCCCGGCCGACGGCGAGCCCGTCGACGTCCTCGAGGTGCCGCTCGGCAAGTCGTTGCGCAGCCCCGAGAACCCGTCCGGCGCCGAGTCGCTCGTGATCGAGGTCGAGGCCCCTGAAGGGCCGCTCGCCTTCACGGTGCGCTGCGCCGACGTGAGCGAACCCGAGGCTCACCTCGCCTACCCGCGAGGCGTCGACGACGAGGGCAAGCGCCTCGTCGAGGCCTACCGCGCGGTCGAGGAGTCCGACTGGTTCTGCGACGGCTCCTCCACGCTGTCGTGCTGCGACGCGGCGCGCGCCGAGCCCGAGCACCAGACGTGGGTCCCGTTCTAGGCCGCAGCTTCGGGGGACCTGGGATTCAACAGATTCGCGGGGCGACTTCTCCGGATGCGACTGGCGTTGCGACATTGAGCCGATTCTGGATCAGCTCGATTCGGGACTGGCAGCATCGGTCCAAGTTGCCAAAGGCATCTGCCGAATCCAAGGTCCCCCAACGGCGGTCGCGGGGTTGTCCTCACGCGGCGGCCGCGGCGAAGCGCGCGGCGTCGAGCAG
>JAXDQQ010000167.1:0-7663 GCA_034667805.1 Thermoplasmata archaeon
GGTCTTCTCCAAGCGCCGCACGGCCAAGGCCTGGGCAAATCTCCTATTTGACGATTTGGCCTCTCACCCCTAGGGTTTAACCAGATGCAGTGCCAGTGCTGGCCATGACCGAGGCCGGGTCGCAGGCGCTGGCAAGGCCGCGGCCCGGGCCGTTGACCCGCTTGCGCGATTGGCTCCCCGAAGGGCGAGGGTTGCCCGCCGAGGAATGGCGCATCCGGCACCGCGCCGTCATCTGGTTCATCCTCGCGCATGCCGTGGGGCTGCCGATCTTCGGCATCTCGCAAGGTTGGCCCGTCGGCCTTTCCTTGGCGGAGGGCGCCCTCATCGCCGTCATCGGGCTCATGGCCGGCCTCGACCAGCTCAGCCGCAAGCTGCGCAGCGGCATCGCCGCCCTCGGCTGCGTCCTCAGCTCCGCCATCCTCGTGCAGTTCTGGGGCGGCATCATCGAGGCGCACTTCCATTTCTTCGTCGTCGTGGCGCTCATCAGCCTCTACCAGGACTGGCTGCCGTTCCTGCTGGCCATCTCCTTCGTCGCCGTGGACCATGGCGTGACCGGGACGCTGGTCCCGGACTGGGTGTACAACCATCCGGAGGCCGTCGGCAACCCGTGGGGCTGGGCCGTCATCCACGCCGTCTTCATCCTTGCCGAGTCCGTCGCGCTGGTGGCCGTCTGGCGGGCGAACGAGCAGGCGCGCGCCGCCACCGACCGCGTGCTGCGCTCCACCGGCGAGGGGCTCCTGGGCATCGACGCCGACTGCAACATCACCTTCGCCAACCCGGCTGCCGTCGCGATGTCCGGCGGCAATGAGCAGGCGCTCCTCGGCAAGCCGCTCTACATGCTCCTGCTGGGCGACGACGGGCGGCCGCTGTTTGCCGGCCCCGAGATCCTGCGCAACAACCCCGGCGCCTTCAGCCTGGAGGCCAACCTCGCGCGCGGGAACGGGACGTCCGTGCCCATCGAGGTCCTGTGCACGCCCATCGAAGGCCACGGCCACGCCGAAGGCGCCGTCGTCGCGATGCGTGACCTGACCGAGCGGTTGCGGGCGGAGAAGGAGCGCGAGGTCGCCACGGTGCAACGCCACGAGATCGACCAGCTGCGCGAGGTCAACTCGTTCAAGACGCGCTTCATGAACATGGCGGCGCACGAGCTCAACACGCCGCTCACTCCGATCACCCTGCAGCTCGACACCCTCAAGCGCCGCGCCGACCGGCCGCCGCACGACGAGCAGCAGCGCCACTCCATCGATCTCCTCGACCGGAACTTCCAGCGGCTGACCGGCCTCGTGCAGGACCTGCTCGACTCGACGCGCCTGCAGAGCGACCGCCTTCCGCTTCGCCCGCAACCCTACGACCTGGCGTCGGTGGCCCACGAGGCCGTCGACTCCTTCCAGGCAGCCTTCCGCGACTCCGGCGTCACCCTGGAGGCCAAACTGCCGCCGAGCGTGCCGTGCCACGGCGACGGCGCGCGCATCTCGCAGGCCATCACCAACCTCCTGGGCAACGCCCTGAAGTTCACGCCGCGCGGCGGGTCCGTGACCGTCACGCTCACGAAGACCGGCGACAACGCCCTCCTCGAGGTGCGCGACACCGGGCTGGGCATGGCGCCGGCGCAGGTCGCCCGCCTCTTCCGCCCCTTCGAGCAGGTCCACGAAGGCGTCGTCCTGACCAAGGGCGGGTCCGGCCTGGGCCTCTACATCTCGCGCGGCATCATCGAGCTGCACGGCGGCCGCATCTGGTGCACCAGCGAAGGCCCCGGCCGCGGCAGCGTCTTCTCCTTCGAGCTGCCGGTGAAGGGCCCGGCCAATGGCCCGGCGTCCGCCGCGACGGCCAGCGGCTTCCCCAAGGAGCCGCCGCTCTTCTCCAAGCCGCCGTCCGTTGTCGGCAGGCCTAAGCCGGACGCTCCGGTCGCCAGCTCGTGAAGGCGGCCTACTTCGAGTCGCACGGCAAGCTCGACGTCCTCAAGGTCGGCGACCTGCCAAACCCGCCGATGGGGCCCGCCGACGTGCGCATCAAGGTCAAGGCGAGCGCCCTGAACCACCTCGACCTGTTCGTGCGCGAGGGATGGCCCGGCCTCAAGCTCCAACTGCCGCACATCGGCGGCACCGACCTCGCCGGCGTCGTCTCCGAGGTCGGAGCCGGGGTCAAGGGGGTCAAGGTCGGCGACGAGGTCCTGGTCAACCCTGGCCTCAACGCCGAAGCCGGGCCGGACGGGGAGCAACGCCTGGTGGAGGCCCCCTCCATCGTCGGCGAGACGAGGTGGGGAGGGCTGGCCGAGGAGTGCGTCGTCCCCGCCACGCACGTCTTGCCCAAGCCGGACAACCTGTCGTGGGAGGAGGCCGCCGCCCTGCCGCTCGCCGCCATCACGGCGATGCAGATGGTCAAGCGCAAGGGCCGCGTCAAGCGCGGCGACAAGGTCCTCGTCGTCGGGGCCGGAGGCGGAGTGGCCGTCATGGCGGTGCAGATCGCCAAGGCGATGGGGGCCTGGGTGTGCGCGACCACGGGCGGGCCCGAGAAGGTCGAGAAGGTGCGCAGGCTGGGCGCCGACCACGTCATCGACTACAAGGCGGAACCGGAGTGGTCCAAGGCCGCGTTCCTGGCCTCGGGGAAGACCGGCTACGACGTCGTCATCGACTCCGTGGGCCAGGCGACGTTCAAGGGGTCGGTCCGCGCGCTGCGCAATGGCGGGCGGTTCGTCACGTGCGGTGCCACCACGGGCCCGGTCGGCGAGCTCGACCTGCGCCTCGTGTTCTGGAAGCAGCTGTCCATCCTCGGCTCGACGATGGGGGTGCCGCAGGACCTGAAGGACGCGCTCCAGATGGTGCGCTCCGGCCACCTGCGCGTCTTCGTCGACTCGGTCTGGCCTCTCGACCAGGCCAAGGAGGCCCAGGCCAAGATGGAGAGGGGCGAGCAGTTCGGGAAGATCGTCCTCAAGCCCTAGGGCCTAGTTTTTCCAGGGGACCTTCCTGGCCAGCCCATGGCCCACGACCACCTGCATCCCCCGAGCCACATGCGGGCGCTCGTGCAGGAGTCCCGTTCCGGCGGCGGCAGGCCCATCCAGGAGCTCGTCGACGAGGCGCGTTCCATCCCCGACGCCTCCTTCGCCGCCGAGGCCTTGTTCCACCTCGCAGGCGACGCCCGCCTCCCCGCCGGCGAAGCGGGCCGCGCCCTCGCCGAGTCGCTCCACCTCCTCAACAAGGTCGAGCGCGGCTGGCGCCAGGCGGAGGTCCTCGAGGAGATGGTGCGCAAGGCGGGCAAGCTGCGCGCCGATCCGGCTTCGGCGCAGCACATCGAGCGGTTCCTCTCCGGCCTCGTCGACGTCGCACTGAAGATGCCGTCCGGCCAGGCCCTCTCCAAGGCGCTGCAGGCCTTCGCCAAGGCCGCGCCGGCCTCGCGCCGCGGCGAGCTCGTTGCAAAGGCGCTCGCCAACACCGGCTTCGCGCTGCAGGACGCCAAGGCCCTCATCGACGCGTCGCCGGGCAGCCGCAAGGCCATCCTGGGCGCCGACGACACGGCCCTGCGCGCCCGCCTCCTGGCCCATCTCCACATCAACGCGGCGGCCGGCACGATGGCCGAAGCCCTGGCGCAGGCCGCCCAAGTCCCCGACCAGGACCGCATCGAGGTCTACCGCGGTATCGTCGCTTCCATCGAGGCGCCCGCCGACCTCGCGACCGTGCACGGCGCCCAGGTCGGCGACGCGCAGGAGCGCGCCCGCCTCCTCGCCGCCCTTGCCGGCCGCGCCGACCGCCTCGGCGCGCGGCCCACGGCGCTGGCCTGGTTCACGGAAGCGGAGACGCTCGCCGCCGAGGTCAAGGACTCGAAGGCCCGCTCCTCGATCCGCTCGAACCTCGCGCAAGGCCTCGAGCGCGCCGGCGAACCCGCGCGCGCCGCGCAATTGGCCGCCCTCGCGCAGACCGACAAGGCGACGCAGGCCGCGCGAGACTCCATCGACGGTCCGATGACCGGACTCCTCGCGAGCCCGGCCGCGCCGCCGCCCTCGGCGCCGGCCGTGAAGGCGACGCGCCAGGCGGTCTCGGCGTCCATCCCGCCAGGCACCCGCCACATCCTCGCGCTCGTCGACACCTACGAAGGCGGGCTGTCGGAGGTGCACCTGCGCGCCGTCGCGCGCGCCGCGCCGCTGTGCGACGCCTTCGGCCTCGACCTCGCCCTCCTCGGCTTCCCGACGGACAACCTCGGCGCCCTGCTGAAGCAGGCGATGGCGGAGACCAACGTCGGCGACGGCGGCCGCCACATCCAGGACCTCGTGGCCGGCGGCCACGTCCACCTCGTGCACGCCACCCACCGCACCGCGCCGGACTTCGCGTCCTTCGGCCACGCGGTCGCGACGACGCCAGATCCCGACGCGGCGAAATCGGCGGATTTCATGGGCTGCGTCCAGGCCGGCCGCGCCACCGGGGCGAAGCGGCTCGTCGTGCTCATGGGGCTCGGACGCAAGGGGCTACCCGCGACGTTCCTCAAAGCGGCGCCGAGCCACCTCGAGCTCACGGGCCGCAACGTCAGCCTGGAGACCGCGACGGCGATGGGCGTCATCGCGGAGCGGATGCGGCAGCTGCCTCGTCTGTAGCCTGCGCGCACCACCAACCGCGGATCGCGCGGATCACGCGGAAAGTTCCGCGGGTTTCAGCGAAATCGGCGGTTCGATGGTGGGCGGCCTCAGCCTTCGGCCGCTTTCCTAAGCCGCTCCATGACGGCGGCGCCCAATCCCTTCTCGGGGATCGGCTCGACGATGATCTCCGTCTTGCGGTCGAACTTGCGCAGGAGCGCGAACAGGTCGTGCGCCCACATCTCGGCGTCGCCGCGCGCGCCGGGCACCGCCACGTTGCGCCCCGCCATGCCGGCGGCCGCCGTCTCGGCGGAGACGATGAACGCGACCTTGGGGTCGCCGCCCTTCTGCCGCCATTCCGTCGCCATCTGGGCGGCCGGCACCAGACGCACCTTGGCTGTGGGCGCGTAGTGCTTGTGCTTCATGCCGGGCGCCTGCGCCGGTCCGACGGGGACCTTGCCCCAGTCCTTGACCATCTTCTGCAGGGCTTCCTGCGGGATGGCGCCGACACGCAGCACCACCGGCTCGGTCCCGAGGAGACTGACCACCGTGGATTCCACCCCGACGGTGGCCGGTCCGCCGTCCAGGTAGAGCTGGACCTTGTCGCCGAAGTCGGACTCCGCGTGCTGCGCCGTCGTCGGGCTGGGTCGGCCGGAGGTGTTGGCGCTGGGGGCCGCGATGGGGATGCCAGCGGCCCGCAGCACGGCCTGTGCGACGGGATGGGCGGGCACACGGATGGCGACCGAATCGAGGCCGGCGGTCACAAGGTCGGGGACCTTCGGGTCGCGGGGCAGGACAAGTGTCAGTGGGCCGGGCCAGAAGGCGCGCGCGAAGCGGTCGGCAAGAGGCGGCCACGACGCGACGAGCTTCTTGGCGGCCTCGACGCTGGCGACGTGGACGATGAGGGGGTTGTCCGAGGGCCGGCCCTTGACGTCGAAGATGCGCTGCACGGCGGCGGGGTCGAGGGCGTTGGCGCCGAGGCCGTAGACCGTCTCCGTCGGGAAGACGACGAGTTGCCCCGCCTTGAGCAGCCGGCCCGCCTCCTTGAGGGATTCAGGATCGACGGCGCGCACTGGCACGGTTCAGCCTCCGGCTGCCGGCAGGGGGAAACGCAGAGAGCGCAGAGCCCGCAGAGAAAACGGCCTCTGCGTTCTCTGCGCCCTCTGCGGCTGCCCCTGCTTTCGCGCCAGAGCCATGTGTCCTACTCGAGCTTCTCGGCGAGGACCTTCTGCATCTCGCTCGTGCGATGGTCCTGAAGCTTCTTCGCAAGCGCAGGGTCGGCGACGGCAAGGATCTGGGCGGCCAGCAGTCCGGCGTTGCCGGCGCCGTTGATGGCCACGGTGGCGACGGGGACGCCCTTGGGCATCTGCACCATGGCGAGCAGGCTGTCGAGGCCGTCCATGTATTTGCCCGCGATGGGCAGAGCGATGACCGGGCGGGTGGTGAACGAGGCGACGACGCCGGCGAGGTGGGCGGCTCCGCCAGCGGCGCAGATGAACACCTTGGCCGGGCTGGCAAGGATGTATTCGTGGAGCGGACCGGGGGCGCGGTGCGCGGACAGGACGCGGGAGTCGACGGTGACCCCGAGGCCGGTGAGCGCGTCGCGCGCACCCTTGACGACGTCCCAGTCAGACTTCGAGCCCATCAGGATGGCGACCTGCACAGCCATGGTTGGGCCGCGAGAGGCCGTGTGCTCAAAGGGCTTGCTGGCCCACCTTCAGGAGAGGCGGGGGGAGCCGGTCGCCTACCAGCGGCGGCTGCGGCCGGAGTCCGGGCGCTGCCCGCCGGCGTAGCGGTCGTCGCGCACGGGCGCGCCGCCGCCGGAGCCGCCGTTGCGCGGGCCGCGGGACGGGCCGCGCGGGCTGCCGCCGTGCTTGGGCGGGCCGCGGGGCTGGTCGTTGCGGCGCTGGCTGTAGGTCGGCGCCTTCTTCGCGTGGTGGCCCGGGCCCGAAGGGCGGTACGGGCGGTGCGACGCGTGGGGGCCTTGCGGTCCGTGGTTGACGGGCGCGGCCGCCGGCTCCGCCGGGAGCGGGCCGACGTCGTACGAGACCATCTGGACGCCGGTGAGGCGCTCGATGACGCGCAGGTCGTGCAGCTGGTCGCCCTGCACGAAGGTGAAGGCGCGGCCGGGGCGGCCCATGCGGCCGGTGCGGCCGATGCGGTGCACGTAGGCCTCGGGCTCGTCGGGCAGGTCGTAGTTGACGACGTGGCTCGTCTCGGGGACATCGATGCCGCGGCCGGCGATGTCGGTGGCGACGAGGATCTTGACCTCGCCCGTGCGGAAGGCGCCCATGGCGCGCTCGCGTTGCCCCTGGCTCATGTTGCCTTGGAGCGCGACGGCCTTGAGGCCGGAGCGTTCGAGGGTGGGGGCGAGGCGCTTGGCCAGGTGCTTGGTGCGCGTGAAGACCATGACCTGCTCCGGCTTCTCCTTGGCGATGAGCGCCAGGAGCGCACGGGTCTTCTGCGACTTCTCGGCGGAGACCTTGAACTGCTCGCACAGCGGCGTGCTGAGCTCGCCGGTCTCGACGCGGACCGACACGGGGTCCTTGAGGAACTTGCCGCTGAGGCGGCGGATGGCGTCGGGGACGGTGGCGGAGAAAAGGCCGGTCTGGCGCACAACGGGGACGGCGCGCAGCACGCGTTCGACGTCGGGCAGGAAGCCCATGTCGAGCATGCGGTCGGCCTCGTCGAGGATGAGCGTCTTGACCTTGTCGAGGCGGGCGGTGCCCTGCTTGAGGTGGTCGAGCAGGCGGCCGGGCGTCGCGACGAGGATCGCGGTGCCGGGGCTCGATAGGTCGCGGTTCTGGTTGCCGAAGCCGACGCCGCCGAAGACGTAGAAGACGCGGAGCTTTGAGCCCTTGGCGATCTCCGTCAGCTCGGCGCTGACCTGCATGGCCAGCTCGCGGGTCGGGACGAGGACGAGGGCGACGATGCCGGAGCGCTCCGGAAGGTTGCGCGCGTGCTCGACGATGGGGATGCCGAAAGCAGCGGTCTTGCCGGTGCCGGTGCGGGCCTGGGCCAAGAGGTCGCGCCCCGCGAGGAAGTGCGGGATGGCCTGCGCCTGGATAGGGGACGGCGTCTCGTACCCCATCGCGGTGATGG
>JAXDQQ010000168.1:0-4347 GCA_034667805.1 Thermoplasmata archaeon
GGCGGGCACGGTCCGAGGTACCCCGGCCCGAAGTCGTTGGCGCCCTGTTGCGCGCCGACGGGCACGTCGCCTTCGGGGAACACCGCGCCGCCGACCGTGATGTTGTACACGACCCAGTGGTTGAGCGTCCGGGTGGGCGCCTGCGGGGTCGGGACGTCGGGGTCCTTCATCGTCAAGGCGAGCGACTGCGTCCCCTCCGGCGCCCCGGTGATGGTCAGCTGTGGTGAGATCTGGTCGCCGTCGCACGTGTGCTTGGCTGGGATGGCTCCGCCCGCGGGGAACGAGCTGCTGGTCATGGTGAACGGCTGGCTTGGGGTCGCGTCGTCATCGGTCTCGCCATCGTCGCCGCATCCGGCGAGGGCGACGACGAGCAACGGCAATGCGACGAGGAGGCCGAGGGGCTTCATCGACGGCCCTAACGCCGCTTCGACGTAGGGTTTCCGGTCGCGGCGAAGGGGCTAAGGTTGGCGAATCAGGTCGACTTCTCGATGGCCTGCTTGAGGTCGGACCAGAGGTCCTCGACGTCCTCGATGCCGGGGCTCAGGCGGATGAGGCCATCGGCCAGGCCGGTCCGCTTGCGGATCTCGGGGGGCACGGAGGCATGCGTCATGAGGGCCGGGATCTGGATGAGCGACTCCACGGCGCCGAGGGACTCCGCCAGCTGGAAGAGGCGCGTCGCCTTGACGCACTCCGCCGCCACCTTGGCGTCGCTGCCGAGCGAGAAGGACAGCATGCCGCCGCCGTTCTTCGCCTGCTTGGCGTTGACCTTGTGGTTGGGGTGCTTGGGCAGGCCGGGGTAGAACACCTTCTCGACGGCCTTGTGCTTGGCCAGGCGCTCCGCGATGGTCTGCGCCGTGGCGGCGTGGCGCGCCATGCGGAGGTCGAGCGTCTTGAGGCCGCGCAGGAGCATGAACGAGTCGAACGGGTCGAGCACGGCGCCGACCGCCAGCTGCAGGAACTTGATGCGTTCGCCGTCCGCCTTGTCGCCGGTGACCACGAGGCCGGCGAGGACGTCGCTGTGGCCGCCGATGTACTTCGTGGCGGAGTGGAAGACGTAGTCGGCACCGAGGGCGAGCGGGTTCTGCAGCGCCGGCGACATGAACGTGTTGTCCACGACGAGCTTCGCCTTGCCGTCGTGCGCCACCTCGGCCGTCGCCTTGATGTCGCTGACGCGCAGCAACGGGTTCGTCGGCGTCTCCATCAGGACGAGCTTCGTGCTCTTCGTCATCGCCTTCGCGGTGTTCGCCGGGTCTTGCGTGTCGACGAAGGTGGTCTTGATGCCCTGGCGGGCGTAGACCTTGTTGAGGAGGCGCATCGAGCCGCCATACGAGTCCTCGGCTGCGACGACGTGGTCGCCGGAGTCCAGCGTGCGAAGGATGGCGTCGAGCGCGGAGAGGCCGGAGGCGAAGGCGTGGCCGGTGACGCCGCCCTCGAGGATCGCGATGGACTCCTCCAGGGCCTGCCGCGTCGGGTTGCCGGCGCGCGCGTAGTCGAACGTCTTGGGCTGGGCCGGCGCCGGCTGCACGTACGTCGTCGTGAGGTGGATGGCTGGGTTGACGGAGCCGTGCTCGGCGTCGGGGTGGATGCCGGCGTGCACGCACTTCGTGGCGAACGAGTCCTTCTTCGCGAGCTTGGCCATCTCAAGCGCCTCCACGCCGGGTGGGCTTCTTCGCCTTGCCGACCGACGACCGGGTCGCAGATTTCGCAGATGACGCAGATTGCTGGGCGGGCTTCTGCGAAATCTGCGCAATCTGCGACTTGGCCAGTCGCGGGTTCGGCGGGGGCGGCGTCCCCGCCTTCGGCATCTGGGGTTGTCCGGGCTTCGGTTTGACGCCCTTCGCCGGCTTCGACAGGTCGAACGGCTTGGCGGCGCGCGAGCGCAGGTACGCCGGCGCCTTGGTGAGCCCCTTCGATTCCATCCAGGCGAGGTTGAACTTCGAGAGGTAGCGTTCGCCCGTGTCGGGCAGGAGGGTGACGACGAGCGCGTCCTTGGGCAGCTCGGCGGCAATGGCGCAGGCGGCGTGCGCGGCGGCGCCTCCGGACGAGCCGGTGAAGAGCGCCTCCTCACGTGCCAGGCGGGCCTGCATGAGGTACGCGTCCTCGTCGTTGCAGGTCGCGACGTCGTCGATCTCCTCCCACCAGACGGTGCTGGGCATGAAGTCCTCGCCGATGCCGTCGATGAGGTACTGGTGGATGTCACGCGGGAAGCGGCCGGTCTTGTGGTACTCCTTGTACACGGAGCCGACGGTGTCGACGGCGACGACCTCGACGCTGCGCTTCGCTTTCTTGGCCTGCTGGTGCAGGTAGCGTCCGGTCCCGGAGATGGTGCCGCCTGTGCCCATGCCGAAGACGAGGTGCGTGACCTTGCCGTCGGTCTGCCGCCAGATCTCCGGCCCCGTCGTCTCCTCGTGCGCCTTCGGGTTGGCCGCGTTGTAGTACTGGTACGGCAGGTAGGCGCCCTGCTCGTCGCGGATGCGCTCGGCGACCTTGTAGTAGGAGCGCGGGTCGTCGGCGTCGACGTTGGTGGGGCATGTGATGACCTGGGCGCCGAACGCCTCGAGCAGGCGGACCTTCTCGACCGTGATCTTGTCGGCCGCCGTGCAGATCATCTTGTAGCCCAGCACCGAGGCGGCCATGGCAAGGCCGAGCCCGGTGTTGCCCGACGTCGGCTCGACGATGGTGCCGCCCGGCTTGAGGAGGCCGGCCTTCTCGCCGGCGCGGAGGAGGGGCAGGCCGATGCGGTCCTTGACGGACGAGCCGGGGTTGAACATCTCCAGCTTGGCGGCGACGCGGGCGCCCTTGGGGTCGCGCACCCGGTCGAGGTAGACCATGGGAGTGTTCCCCACGAGGTCGAGCACGGTGCCGGCGATGTCCATGCGCCGCAGATTCAGAGCTCTCTGATAAACGGCGAGGAACCCGAGAGCCGTCTGGGCGAACGATGGTTTGAGCCCCGTTCGATTCCCCGAGCGCGGCTCAACCTCCTTCCGCCGTCGGCGTCGTGGGCGTCGCGTTGGGCGACTCGGCCCTTGACATGCAGGTACTTGACGCCGACTCCCCGGAACAGGGATGCCACGGATCCGAACGAATCCGAGGAGGTCCCAACGGTTTCCATTCGTGGGGATTCGCGCAATCCCTGTTTGGGAGTGGTCGGCGTCGGAGGAAACGCCAGGAAGTCGTGAACAGGAACGGCGCCGTTGCAGGGAAGCAAGAGAAACCAAAAAATCGGGAGAAGGAAGGGAGAAGGAAACCAACGGAACCCGAAGGAACCGGCGACTCAGTTCTGCTGGGTCTGCGCCTTGGGCTTCTGGGTCCGGGCCCGGGTGTCGGCGTAGACCTTCTCCGCCGTGGCCTTGACCTTCTGCGCCTCGTGCTGCAGGGTCTCGCGGCCCTTCTGCACGTTGGCGGTGACCTTGGCCTGGGCGTCCTTCAGGGCGACCGTGGCCTTCTCGCGCAGCTCGGGGGCGCGGGCCTGCAGCTCCTTGGCGCGGGCGGCGAGGACCTGGGACTCCTTCTGGGCGTAGGCGATGGCCTGCTTCGCGGCGGCCTGGGCCTTCTGGGCGCCCTCGACGGCCATGGCGCGGCTCTCCTTGACGAGCTTGGCGCGGCCTTCGGGCGTCTTTGCCTCGACCATGATGCGCTGCGAGGCGTCGCGGGCCTGCTCCTGCCAGCCCTCGATCTTGTGCTGGGCGACCGAGAGCTCGTGGCTCAGGCGCTTGGCGGAGGCGGTGTAGAGGTCCTTGAGGGACTGCACGCCGGCCTCGGCGAGGACGGCGACGGTGGCAGGGCCGACGCCCTTGAGGTCCTCGAGCATCGCGAGCCCGGCGGCCTTCTGCTTGTATTCCTTCAGCGTGGCGACCGGGAGGCCCGTCTCGCCGGCGAGGGCGATGGGGTCGCTGCGGGCGAGGTCCTCGACGGTCTTGACGCCGGCGGACTTGAGCTTCTCCTGCTTGCTGGGGCCGATGCCCTTGATGTGCTTGAGTTCCATGGAAGTTCCTCTTGTGCGGTTGTGTGGCTTTGTATAGGCCACAACCTAGACGTGCCTAGGCGTGGCCCGTATATGAACCTTGACGGACGTCAACGTCAACGTCAGCCCTTGCGGCTCCCCTGCCCGGAGCCCGCCTTGCCCGACGGTGGCCGGCGCTGCTGGCCAGGATTGGCGGCTCCCCAGCCGCGCTCCCCGCTGCGCTCCTCGGCGTCCTCTTCCTCTTGCTTGGTCCCGCCCTGCCATTTCTTCTGCTGCTCGCGCGGCGCCTCCGCCTTGGGCGTCTGAGAGGTCCTGCGTTCGGAGCCGGGGTCGCGGGGCATGATGACCAGAGCGCGACAACCCCCAAGGGTGCCTATGGGCAT
>JAXDQQ010000169.1:0-9056 GCA_034667805.1 Thermoplasmata archaeon
CGGCTGGGCAGGACGTGGCCTTCCTCGACGCCGGCGCGGAACTCCTTGAGGCCGTGGCCGGACAGCAGGAGGACCGTGGCGTGCGAGACCTCGTGCAGGAACGTGCCGAACCAGGACACGATGGCGTACATCCACGCCTGGTCCCAATGGCGCGTGAGGACGAGGAGGGCGCGGCGCAGGACGTCGACGCTGACGGTCTGCAGGCGCCACAGGACCCAGACGACGACCGGTGCGACGGCCGCGGCCGCGAACGGTTCCCAAGCGGCCATCAAGGCGCCCCCGCCCGGACCGCGGAACCCGCGGACCTCGCGGAGACCGACCTTGGTCCGCGAGATACGCGTGATCCGCGGTCACGTGGGCCTGCGCGTTGCTTCATCGCACGACCTCGAGGAACGTCGGCAACCCCGTGTGGTCGTAGGCGCGCCAGTCGTCGGGCCCGTACGGCTGGCCGAGGATGAGGTGGATGGCGCCTTCGTGCTCGAACAGCTCGAAGTCGGCGTCCGACGGGTACGGGTGCTTGTCAGGGTGGCTGTGCAGCGTGCCGTTGATGGTGCGGTCCACGGGCTTCATCCCGAGGTGGAAGATGGCGTGCGCATCGCCCTGCACGGTGCCGGGGAGAAGGAGCAGTTCGGTGATGGTGTCGCCCTTGACGCGCAGCAAGGCGGCGAACTCCTGCGGGAAGCTGTTGCGCGCGGCTTCGCGGCCGAGGTCGATGACCTGGCGCCTGACCTTGCGGATGGTGGGATGCTCGTACGTGTCGAGGCTCCACTCGTCCCACGTGGCCCAGTACTCCTCCGGCGTGCACGTCTTCCAGAAGTGCGCCTCCTCGTCCTCGGTCCACTCTGTGATGGGCAGCTCGCGGTAGTTGGCGCGGATCGTGCGCCACGTGCCCTTCTTCTTGCCCAGGCCGAACCAGCCCATCAGGCCACCACGGTCTTCGGCAAGGGAATCACCGGGTGAGCTTCGTGCGGACGCGTTCGTAGAACCCGGAGCCGAGGCGGACGAAGCGGGACTTGCGGTCGCTCGGGCCGATGCGCACCGTCTGGCCGGGGGACACGTCGACGCCGTGCTGGCCGTCCACGACGACGCGGGCGGACGGGTCGGCGTTGTTGGTGGCGTCGCGCTCCAGGACGGTGACCTCGACCTGCGAGTCCGACGGCACGACCCAGGGGCGCGCCGCGAGGCGGAACGGGGCGATGGGCGCGAGGACGGTGCCGCGCACGTTCGGATGCATGAGAGGCCCACCGACAGACATCGCGTAGCCGGTGGAGCCGGTCGCCGTGGAGACGATGATGCCGTCGCCGCGCAGGGTGTCGAGGACCTCGCCGCCGACCGTGATGCGGAAGCGGATGAGCTTGGCGATGCGGCTGGTCTGGAGGGTGACCTCGTTGGTGGCGTCCGGCAGCCGGGCATCCTCGAGCCACGCCGAGAGCTTGTCGCGCTCCTCGACGCGGTACTGGCCGCGGATGACCTGGTCGATGGCGCTGCCCGCCTGCGGCGGCTCGACCTCGCAGAGGAAGCCGATGGCGCCGGCGTTGACGCCGAGCACGGGCTTGTCGGTGACGGCCTGGACCATGAGGATGGTGCCGTCGCCGCCGACGGTGACGAAGAGGTCGGCCTTGGCGTCGAGCGCCTTGAGGTCGTGGCCCTTGGCCTTGAGGCTCTTGGCGAGCGAGGATTCGAAGAGCACGTGCTGCCTGCGCTTGCGCAGGTGCTCCGCGATCCACTGCGCCTCCTTGCGCACGTGCGCGATGGAGCCTTTGCCGACGATGGCCCAAGTGAGCCCGTCGGCCGCGGCGGTCTTGGCGACGGCCTTCGTCTTGCCCGTCGAGCGCGTGGCCGTCGCCTGTGAACCGCCGCCCACGGCGTCGAGCGCGGCGCGGCTGTGGGCGGCGAGCAGGCCCGACCGCGCCTCGAGGTTGAGTGGCATGTCCAGGTCCTTCCCCGTCGAGGGGTCGAGGACCGAGCCACCTGCCTCGCGGGCGAACAGCGTGGCCGCCGCGATGTCGATGACGCGCAGCCACGGCCGGCGCACGACGAAGGCGTCCATGGCGCCGGTGCCGACGAGGCAGAGCTCGAGCGCGGCGGAGCCGAGGTCGCGGATGTGGTGCTCGCGACGGGCGTGCGCCTCGTCGATCTCGGTGCTGGCGTAGTCGGCGATGACGCCGACGATGACCTCGTCGGGGTCGAACGCCTTCTGCGTGACCGTGGCGCCGTTGAGGTAGGCCCCCTTGCCCTTCTTGACGGCGTACAGGTCGCCCGTGACCAGGTTCTGCACGACGCCGGCGTCGAGCTTGGCGAGCGTGCCCTTGCGGGTCGTGCGGCCGATGGCGACGCTGGTGCAGTGCAGCGGGATGCCGCGGCCGGCGTTGCGGGAGCCATCGAGCGGGTCGACGACGGCGAGGAGGTCCGAGTCGTTGTCGATGTAGCCTGCCTCCTCGGAAAGGACGGACACGCCGAGGTCCGCCGCGACCTCGAGGATCGCCTTCTCCAAGGCGGCGTCGGCGCGGCTCGTGCGGTCGCCGCCGCTGCCGGTGCCGACCTTGGCGTGGCGGTCGAGGCGGTCCTCGACGCCGGTCCACGCGTCGAAGGCGGCGTCCGCCAGGGACCGGGCCAGCGACAAGGAATCCACGGAAGCGCAGAAGGCGGCCGACTGATAAGCAGCCCGCCCGTCGGCCTCCTGTGCGCAAGACCGACCCCGAGACCCGCGAATCCGGGTCGCACTACCTGCAGGCCGACGGTCCCATCGTGGCGAAGCTCGTCGCGGCCGCCGCCCTGAAGCCTGGCGAAGCGGTGCTCGACGCCGGCGCCGGCCTCGGCTCCATCACCGAGCCGCTTTGCCAGGCCGTCGCGCCCGGCGGCTCGGTCCTCGCCGTGGAGCAGGACGTCGGGCTCGCCGACCGCATGAAGGACGAGCGCTGGCCAGGCTTGCGCGTCGTGGCCGGCGACGTGTTGAAGGTCAACCTCCCGACGCCGCTCGACGCGGTCGTGGCCAACCCGCCGTACCGCATCCTTCCGGCGCTCATCCGCCGCCTCCTCGGCCATGGCTTCGGCCGCGCCGTGCTCGTTGTTCCGCAGGAGTTGGCGGACCGGCTGACGGCGGCGCCCAAGTCGGAGCTCTACGGCAAGCTGACCGTGCAGGTCGCCGCGCGGGCCAAGTGCGAGCTGCTGTTCCCGGTGCCGAAGCGGGCGTTCGACCCGCCACCCGCCGTCGCCTCCGCCGCGATCCGCATCACGCCGAAGCCGGCGGTCGTGCTGGATGCGTTGGAGCTGGGCATCCTCGACGACGTCGTGGACGCGGCGTGGGACGGGCGCAAGAAGACGCTGCGCCACTCGCTGAGCCCGCTCGCCGAGAAGCTGCGGCTTCCCCCGCAGGACGTCAGCGAGGCCGTCGCCATGGTCAAGGGCGCGGAACGCCGCTTCGCCGACGTGTCGCCGTGGGAGTACACGGTGCTGGCACGCCACCTGGCCCTGTGCGTGCGGGCCGGCAAGAAGGCGGAGCAGGCCGAGAAGAAGGCGCGCCGCCGGGAACGGAAGGGCTCAGGCGAGGAGGGCGGGGAAGGGGGCGAAGTGGAGGAAGGCGAAGAGGGATCGAGCGACGAAACCGCCGGCGACGGGTCGGCCCGTTAGGCTGGCGAGCAAGGCGGATGGACTAGGGGTCCATCGGCGGCTGGCACATCAGGTTGCGGCAGGGATCCTCGATGCGCGGGCAGCCGTCCGTCGTGCAGTCGAGGACGCACGTGTTCCACTGGCCCTGGGAGAAGCCCGTGCAGAGCGCGCCATCACAGTCCGAGCTCGGCTGGCCGGCCTGGTTGTTGTACGTGTCGCCGTAAGTGCAGAGGGCCGGGGCGCCGCTCGAGGACTGGGTCGTCTGCGGCGGCGGGCACGGCGCGTACTGCGAGCAGTAGATCGGCGGCGGGATGCAGGTGTTCCAGTTGCCGTTGCCGCTGTAGCCGTAACAGAAGATGCCGTCGCAGTCGGCCTGCGGCTGCGGGCCCATGTTGTTGTAGAGGTCGGGGTTGCCGTTGTGGCCGCTCTCGTCGGCGCACAGCCCGACGGCCTTGGCGGGCTCGGCGGTGATGGTCAGGAAGCTCAGGGCGATTGCGGCGGCGAAGGCCAAGGTCAGGATTCGCATGGTGGACCCACGTGCGCCAATCGGGCGCGAGTGGCAAGCGTTGCGGGCCGTATCCGACCTGCCGAATGAAAATCGGTCAGAGGTCGCGCGGGCCGAGCATCGGCTCCGGTTCCGGCAAGCCGCCCGCGCGGGCTTCGCGGACGAGGCGGCGGCGGTAGAGGAAGTAGACCGGGATGCCGAGGAGCACGATGCCGAGGCCTGCAAGGCGGTTCCATTTGTCCCCGAGAGTGTCGCCGTCGGCCAGCGGCTCCGTGAGCGCGCTGACCTGCTGGTAGAGGAGGTAGCCGACGAAGGTGAAGCTCGCGACGATGAACAGGATGGGCACGACGGGATAGCCCGGCACCTTGTACGGGCGTGGCAGGTCGGGCCGCTTGCGGCGCAGCACCATGAGCCCGACGGCGGCCAGGGCGTACATCGAGAACGAGATGAACACCACGTTGTCGGTGAGAGCGTTGAAGTCGAAGAAGAGGAGGAAGGCGATCGCGATGGCCGCCTGCGCCCAGATGGCGTGCCCCGGGACATGGTGGCGGTTGACCTTCGCGAACGTGCGCGGGAACAGCCGGTCCTTGGCCATGGCGTAGTAGATGCGCGGTCCCGAGATGGTGATGCCGTTGAGGCTGCCGACCACCGAGACGAGGATGAGGGCGGCGACGAAGCGCTGGCCCGCGGTGCCGAACAGGACGTGGGCGGCGTCGGTGGCGACCGTCTGGCGGCTGCCGGCGAAGCCGTCGAACCCGAGGACGTTGAGGTAGCCCAGGCTGAGCAGGGTGTAGAGGGCGGCGACCGCCAGGACGCCGATGAGCAGCGCGCGGGGAAGGGTCCGCCGCGGGTCCCGGATCTCGCCGCCCATGCGCGCGACGTTGGTCCAGCCGTCGTAGGCGAACAGGACGGCGACCATGGCGAGGCCGAAGAAGCCGGCGACGCTGAAGCCATCGGACACCGTCTCCGCCTTGCCGGGGCAGGTCGCGGCCGCGTCGGGCGCCGTCGCCGGCCCGAGGTACAGTAGAGCGGCGGCCGCCAGCAGCACCATCAAGGCACCCTTGCCGACGGTGAGCGCCTTCTGGACGTTGCCGCCGAGCTTGAGGCCGTAGTAGTTCAGGATGGAGAAGAGCAGGATGAGCGCCGAGGCGAACACCTTCGCCGTCGTGATGTGCAGCGGCCCCACGGCGAAGAGCAAGGCGGGGTCGCAGCCGCCGGAGACGAGGGAGAACAGCTGGTCGGCGAAGACGATGGCGAGCGCCGCCGAGGAGCCGGCGAGGTTGATGGTGAAGGCGACCCACCCCGACATGAACGCGAGGAGCGAGCCGAGGCCTTCGCGCAGGAACACGTACTCGCCGCCGGCGCGGGGGAAGAGCACGCCCAGCTCGGCGTACGTCAGCGCCCCCGCGAGCGTGAGGGCGCCACCCAGGACCCAGGCGGCCACGATGAGCCACGGGTCGCCCGCTCCGGCCGCGACGCGGTTGACGCCGAGGAAGATGCCGGAGCCGATGACGATGCCGACGACCATCGACACCGCGCCGAAGAGTCCCAGCTCGCGGCGCAGGCCGGCGTCCGCCGGGACGTCCGCCCCGCCGGAGGGCGCGGCCTCGACGACGTCGGGCACCGCGACCTTGACCATGGCCGGCTCGGATGGCGGCGGGGGCGATTTGACCGTATGCTTGCCGCATGCTTGCCGCGGACCCGCACGTCTGCCGGCCTGCGCCGGTCGGCAAGGCTATGCCGCCAAGCCGGCCTGGACGAACGTGGCCGCGCCGAACCGCCAGGTCCTCCTCGTGGCCTTGCTGTTCGCGGCGTCGTTCACGGTCGCCACCACCGTGGTCGTCTCGGCCAGCCTGGCGGGCGCGGCGCTTTCAGGCGACGACCGGCTGGCGACCTTGCCCATCTCGTTGGGTCTCGTCGGCGCCGTGTCCGTCACCTGGCCGATCTCGAAGCTGATGGGACGATGGGGCCGCCGCCCGGGCTTCCAGGTGGCGGCGTTGGCAGGTCTGGCGGGGGCCTTGATCTGCGCCTCCGCGATCCAGCGCGGCAGCTTCCCGCTGTTCTGCGGCGGCTCCATGCTCATCGGCGCCATGGGCGGCGCCGGCCAGTACTACCGCTTCACGGCGGGGGAAGTGGCGGACGCTTCGGCGCGCGAGAAGGCGTTCGGCATCGTCCTCGGAGGCGGCGTGCTCGGCGGACTGGTGGGGCCTCCGTCCGCGGTGTGGGCGGCCGATGCGTTCGGCAGCCGGTTCGTGGGGACCTACCTCTTCGTGGCGCTCATGGCGACTCTGGTGCTGTGCCTGCTTCCGTTCCTTCGCGTGCCGCGCCCCGTCGTCGCCGGGCATGCCCCGGTCCGCCTCGTCCCCGACCGCCCGTTCTTCGCCGCCGTCGTCGCCGGCGTCCTGGCCTACGGCCTCATGGTCCTCCTGATGTACGCGGCGCCGCTGTCGCTGCGCGCCCACGGCCACCACGACGCGGTCACGGCCAGCGTGCTGCAGGCGCACGTCATCGCGATGTTCCTGCCGTCGTTCTTCACGGGTCCCCTGCTGCAGCGCATCGGGCCCGACCGCGGGATGGCCGCCGGCCTGGCCATCGTCGGCGCCTGCATCGCGGTGAACCTGTCGGGCGGCTCGGTGGCGCACTACTACGTCTCCTTGGCGTTGCTCGGCGTCGGCTGGAACCTCTTGTTCGTCGCCGCGACCGCCCTGCTGGCCAAGAGCCACGCCGGCGACGACAAGGCGTCCGCCCAGGGCACGAACGAGCTGCTCGTCGGCTCGGCGTCGGCGGGCGCAGCGTTCCTCGCCGCTCCTGCGCACGCGGCGCTTGGCTGGCCAGGCGTGAACCTGCTGGTGGCCGCGGTCGCCTGCGCCGGCGCCTTGGCGCTCCTGCTCCTGCGGATGCCGGCGCGCAGGCCGGCCAGCCCGCCCGGGACGCCGGCGTAGCCGCGCCGCTCCGCTCTCAGCCGTGGCGCCCGATGTACTCGGTCACCAAGGTGCGGGCCCAGGCCCGCGGGACGCCGTGCTCGTCCTGGAGGTGATCGACCGCGGCGGCCGTCGGCTTCGACGCGGCAGCAAAGCGGTTGAGGACCTTGGTCCAGTGCGCGCTCGGCTTGCCGGTCTTGGCGACGACCTGGTCCTCCATCTCGGTGCCAACGGACGACCCGCCTGCCATCCCCTGCCGACCCATGCCCCGCGGGACGGCAGGACCCGTTTATCAAACGGTTGCCCGCCCGGGCGCACCGACGCGTCTTCACGTCCGGGTGACGGAAGCGCCTACTGTTGCCGAAACGGTTTATCAACCCCCATCCGTCCCCGCCCCCGAGGACGTCGATGTCGAAGGAACAGATGGAGATCCGCGAGCTGAAGGAAGGGCGCTTCATGCTCATCGACGACGAGCCGTGCAAGATCGACTCCATCGAGAAGTCCAAGCCCGGCAAGCATGGCGCGTCAAAGGCCCGCATCGAGGCCCGCTCCATCTTCACCAACGCCAAGAAGACCTACCTCGGGTCCGTGACCGACAAGGTCTGGGTCCCCCAGGTCGACCGCCGCGCCGGCCAACTCCTCTCCTTCCACGGCGGCGTCGCCCAGATCATGGACCGCGACACGTTCGAGACGTTCGAGCTCCCGGTCCCCGACGAGTTCGCCGAGGGCCTCGAGGCCGGCAGCGACATCTCGTACATCATCGCCATGGACAGGCGAATGATCACCAAGATGTAGGGCGGCGAAGTCCACGAAGTACGGGTTCGCCGCCAAGCGAGGCTGCGCAGCCCGAGCGAGACGCATGGAACGCGAGCGCCAGCAAGCGCTTCCGAGCGTCAACGCGCCCTGTTCACGATTCTTCAGGCGACGAGCATCAGCGTCGCCAGCTTCTCGTCGATCATCGCCAACAGCTCCGGCAGCAAGGCGTCAGCCTGCTCCTGCGTCCAGAGGTGGTCGTCGATCTCCTCGGCCGCGGGGTTGACGAGGTCGCCCATCTCGCCGTTGTCCTCTTCCTCGAATGACGTCAGGGTCAGCTTCGTCGGCTTGAGCCAGTGCGGCACCATGGCCGGCAGGTCGTACGTCGTGCCCGCACTCTGCACACGCGTGTGCTTGATCAGCTTGTGCGGCTGGCCGAGGTGGAAGCGGTCGCCTTGGGGGTCCGGCTTCGCTTCGTAGATGGAGTGCTCGAACTGGCCGAGCAGCAGCGTCCCGCGGATGGCGCCGCCGTGGTAGTGGATGGTGCCGCGAAACTTGTCGCTGAACGAGCACCATTCGGGATGGTACACGTGCATGCTGCGGCATTTGCCGTCTTTGCGCGGCAGGCCCCACTTCAGCATGTCCCCGTACTCTTCCATCGAGGCCATGCCGCGGTCGAGCAGGACGGCCTTCGCTTCCAAGAGGAGCCCGGCCAGGCGCTCGGGCTCGGCCTGCCGCTCGCGCAAGGGGTGGAATGCGAGCGGCCTCTCCATGGGCGTTTTCCAGGCGGGCCCGGTCCATAATCCTACCTGATGAAGCCGATTTGGACCGGATGAAACCGATTGGGCGGTCGCATCTGCGCTCCATCGGCTTCATCCGGGGAAATCGGCTTCATCGGCCCATGGCCTCGCCCAACGTCCGCTTCAAGCCCCGCCTCTACGAGACCCCGGCCGCCGAGCCCGCTCTGGCCCGCAAGCACTTCGAGTCCAAGCTGGCGTTCGAGTCGGACCCGTCCGACGTGCGCTTCGACCAGGAGAACTCGCCAGGCAGCTTCGTCCTCGTCGACTGCCGCTCGCCCGACTCGTTCGCCAAGGCCCACATCCCCGGCGCCGTGAACGTCCCGTACCGGACGATGGACGCGAAGACGACGCTGGAGCTCACGAAGTACCCGCTCGTTGTGGCCTACTGCACGTCGGTTGCCTGCAACGCCTCGACGAAGGGCGCGGCGCGCCTGGCGGCGCTGGGCTTCCGTGTGAAGGAGATGGTCG
>JAXDQQ010000170.1:0-4828 GCA_034667805.1 Thermoplasmata archaeon
CGAAGAGGGCAACGACCCGGCCTTCGTCGGCAAGCTCGCCGCCTTGGCGGACGCCTACGTCAACGACGCCTTCGGCACCGCGCACCGTGCGCACGCCTCCACCACGGGCGTCGCCAAGCTGCTGCCCGCCTACGCGGGCTTCCTCATCGAGGGTGAGCTCAAGGCGCTCGGCCAGGCGCTCGACCATCCGGAGCGGCCGTTCACGGCCATCATGGGCGGCGCCAAGGTCAGCGACAAGATCCTCGTCCTCGAGAAGCTCCTCGCCAAGGTCGACCGCCTCGTCATCGGTGGCGGCATGGCCTTCACGTTCCTCAAGGCTCAAGGGCTCGAGGTCGGCAAGTCGCTCGTCGAGGCCGACCGCATCCCGCTGGCGCGTGAGCTGCTCGAGCGCGCCAAGGCGCGTGGCGTCCAGGTCCTGCTGCCCGTCGACGTCGAGGCCGCGGACGAGTTCAAGGCGGACTCCGTGCACCGCGCCGCCAAGATGTCGCACATGCGGCCCGAGTGGATGGGCCTCGACATCGGCCCGCTCACCGCCGCCGAGTTCACCAAGGCCATCGTCAGCAGCAAGACCGTGTTGTGGAACGGCCCGATGGGCGTCTTCGAGTGGGACGCCTTCGACTTCGGCACCAAGGCCGTGGCCGAGGCGGTGGCGGCCTGCCCGGGCGTCACCGTCGTCGGGGGCGGCGACTCCGCCGCGGCCGCCAGGAAGTTCGGCATCGAAGGCAAGGTGACGCACGTCTCCACCGGCGGCGGGGCGAGCCTGGAGTTCCTCGAGGGCAAGGTCCTGCCCGGGATCGCGGCCTTGGAAGAGGCGGCGGCGAGCGAGGCCCCGCCGAAGCCGGCGCGCTAGCGGTTTGTCCTAGGCCCGTTGCGCCACCATGAAGCCGCGCCGGTGGTTGGCGTGGGCGATGCCCGAGGAGAAGTCCGCCCAGGAGGGCAACGACATCGGGACGCGGACCGAGACGTTCCTCGGCGAGTTCCGCATGATCATCCCGGCCATGGCCGCGATCCTGGGCTTCCAGCTCATGGTGGCCTTCCAGCAGTCGTTCGGCGAGCTGGCCCGCCCGGAGCAGGTGGCGAGCTTCGCCGCCCTGGCCTGCACGACGGCGGCGTTCCTGTTCCTCTTGATGCCGGCGAGCTACCACCGGTGGACGTGGGAGTTCGAGGAGACGGAGGAGTTCCTGCGCTTCAGCCGGCGCAGCATCGCGGCCGCCTTCGTCGTCATGCCGTTCATCCTGGCGCTCACGCTGTACGTGCAGGGCGTGCAGGTGTTCGGCTCCCGGGCCGCTGGCCTTGCGGTCGGCGCCACGACCCTCGTCTTCGCGCTCGTCATCTGGTGGGCGGTGCCCCTCGTGCGCGCCCGACGGCAGGGCTACCTACCGCACCCCAGGCACCGCGACGGCCGTCCGCCTGGACGGCACAAGCGCCGCGCCGACCGGACGGAGCGCCAGCTCGAGGCCCGCGCCCGTTAGTCGGCCCGCGCCACGGTCTGCGCCACGGCCTGCGGCGCCGCCGAGGCCGCGCCGTCGCAGACGCCCTCCAGCAGGCTCGGCGTGATCGCGGTCGGAGGCTGGCGCGCGTGGCTGGCCTGCTCGTAGGCGTAGGCGAAGCGCAGCAGGTCCGGCTCGCTCCATGCCGGGCCGAAGAAGCTCAGGCCTTGCGGGTCGCTGCCGTCGTAGCCCGCCGGCACCGTCACCGTCGGGTAACCGGCCGCGGCCCCGAGCCCTGTGTACGGCGCGTTGGGGCCGATGAGAGCCGCGACCCCGTTCGAGGCGAACAGGTCGTCGGCGGCGCGGCGGTTGGCCGCCAGGACGGGGATGATGGAGACGTCCGACAACGGGTCGAGGCCCGGCGTCGCGTCCGAGGTGATGAGGAGGTCCTGGCCGTACGGGAACCGGTCCGGGTGCTGCTGGTCGTACACGATGATCTCCGTCAGGTCGTGCACCGGCAGCCCTTCGCCGGCGACGTTGGCGAGGTAGTCGTTGAGGCCGAACTTGAACTCGTTGAACAGCAGCGGCAGCTCGAGGATGCTGACGGAATCAGAGTTGCCGCCGTCGATGGGGACGAGGACCGCACCGGCTGCCTCCAGGTCCTTGAGGGACTGGTCGAAGATGGCGTTGTCCGACCGCGGCTCGTAGCCCAACCGGACTCCCTTCAGGCCATCGAGGTTGAGGCCGGCCACGTAGTCGCGCCCGGCGGGAAGGTGGCTGTCGGCGTCGGCCGTCCTGGGGTCCGAAGGGTCGGTCCCCGCGATGGCGCCTAGGACGGCGGCCGCGTCGGCGACGTTGCGGGCCATCGGCCCAGCGGTGTCGAAGCTCTTGGCGATCGGGATGATGCCCGTCCGGCTCACGAGGCCGGTCGTCGGCTTGACGCCGACGACGCTGTTGGCGTTGGAAGGTGACAGGATGCTGCCGGACGTCTCCGTGCCGATGGCCGCCGCCGAGAAGGCCATGCTCGTGGCGACGCCCGAGCCGGAGCTCGAGCCGCTCGGGTCGCCGCCGTTGTAGGCGTTTACGACCTGGCCGCCGAGGGAGCTCCAGCCGCTGGGGGCCTCGAGCGCCATCCAGTGCGCGAACTCGGAGAGCTTGGTCTTGCCAAGGATGATGGCGCCGGCGTCGCGCAGCCGCGCCGTGACGGCCGCATCAGCGGGCGGCACGTTGGTGGCGAGCCCGATGTTGCCGGCCGTCGTCGGCTCGTCGAGTGTGCCGACGTTGTCCTTGAGCAGGACCGGGATGCCATGCAACGGGCCGCGCACGTGGCCAGCGGCCCGTTCGGCGTCAAGGGCAGCGGCCTGGGCGCGGGCCGTCGCGCTGACCTCCTGGATGGAGTTGACCTTCGGGCCCGGTCCGTCCAAGGCGTCGAAGGCCGCGACGCGGGTGGCGTAGGCGTCGACGAGCTGCACGCTCGTGATGGTGCCCGAGGTGAGGGCCGCCTGCAGGTCCGCGAGCGTCGCGGTCTGCAGGTCGAGGCCGGCGAGGCCGGCCAGGCAGTCCGTGGCTGGCGTGGTCGCTCCAGCGCCGGGGACAGGCTGGTCCGACGACGGCGACGACAGGCAACCGGCCAGGAGCAGGAGGGCCGCGGACGCCGTGAACGCCGTGGAGGGGAGACGCATCGGTGCTCGACGCCCAGGGCGCGACATGAGCCTTGTGGGAGCTGATTCAGCCGAGCCCACCGGATGAAACCGATTCCATCGCCGCCCACGATCGGCTGAATCCGTCGGTTCGGCTGAATCAGCTGCGCATGACGCTGGCGATGAAGGCCAGCACCGCGAGGAGCGCGCCGATGAGGGCGGCCACGACGGCGACCAGGGACTGCGCCACGATGCTCGGGACGAAGACGGGGATGAAGCCCGGCAGGAGGTCCCACGTCATCGCGGCGAACAGGCCGGCGAGGAGGAACGCGACGAGGAGGACGAGGAAGCCGATGCTGCGGCTGCGCCCTTTGCCGTAGTAGGCGCCGAACGCCCCGGACACGGCCAGCGTGACCGCGAAGCTCAGCAGGACGGTGGAGACGAAGATGGACCCGAGGTCGGCCGCCATTCAGTCAGTCCTCCGGTCCTTCCCGCGCTCAGAACTTGGTGCCTGTCAGGGTCTTGGTGTCGACGACGCCCTCGATGGAGCGGATCTTGTTGACGATGACGTGGCCGAGCGTGTCGAAGTCGGCCGCCTCGAGCTTGGCGATGAGGTCGTATTCGCCGAAGAGCGGGTGCAGCTCGACGATCTCGGAGACCTTCAGCAGCGTGTTGTAGACGTCATGCTCCTTTCCAGGGGCCGCGCTGATGAGGACGAAACCGACTGCCATGACTCAGACCGTGGACCGCCAAACTCCGCCCCTGGGTTAAAGGGCTGCCGTCCAACCGAGCGTGCGCTTCTCCTGGAACCTGTCAGGTCTCCTTCCGGCCACCTGAAGAGGCGGACCCGAGTGGGCCGCTTCGTGCTGGAACGGCCGACCCCAGGTCTGGTGCCGTTGGTGGAGCGCGTCCACGCGCGGCTGCGGCCCGGCCGGATGCTCGAACCCGCGCCCAAGGTCTCGTTCTACCCTTACGCGGGGGGCGGCAGCACGGTCCGCGAGCGCGAGGGTCGCCTGGCCTTCCGGCTGTCCGACCGGATGCAAGGGGCCCCCGACCTCGTCCTCGAAGGCGTCATCGGCGTCCTGCTGTGCCGGTTCCTTGGCCTGCCCGACTCCCGCGCCGATGCGGCCGCCGTGCGGGCCTACCGCGCCTACCTGAACGACGAACGCAATGCGGGGCCCGCCCCCGCCGGCCGCCAGGGACGCAAGCACATCGACCCCGTCGGCGCGCACCGCAGCCTCCTGGAATCCTACCTCCGCGTCAGCCTCGACCTGGGCATCACCCTCCCGCGGATCCCGACCTTGTCGTGGAGCAAGACCGTGAGCCGCCACCGCTTCGGCCACTGGGACCCCGACCACAACGCCGTCGTCATCAGCCAGGTCCTCGACGACCCCGACGTGCCGGAGTTCGTCCTCGACTACGTCCTCTACCACGAGCTGCTGCACATCCTCCACCCCGTCAAGATGGGCGGCGGCACCAAGCGCATCGTGCACTCGGCGGCGTTCAAGCGCGACGAACGGAAGTTCCCGCGGTGGAAGGAAGGGGACGACTGGATCCGCAGGCTGGCGCGCCGGCGCGGTCGTTGACACGGGACCGACGACCAACCACCGATGACACCGATGTCGGTGCGCCCATCGGTGAAATCGGTGTCATCGGTGGTTCATGGGCCGGCGCCCAACCTGAAAGCCACAAATGCAGGCGCCGGCTCGCAGCCGCGTGTACGGCGCCCTGCGCTCGGCCCTGTTCACCCTGGACCCC
>JAXDQQ010000171.1:0-4753 GCA_034667805.1 Thermoplasmata archaeon
GCCACCTTGTAGCCCCGCACCCCTGGAGGACCGAGGCGAAACCGCGGCTGGCAAGCTCACCCTGGGGTTGTACAACTGCTACGACCCGAAGCAGTGGTACGATATCATGCGCATCACCCTTGCGCGCGTCGGCCCGGTCGCCATGGCGTTCGACTGCGACGTGGCGACGTTCGGGTTCCCCTTCGAGCAGGCGCGTGCCCGCAAGGCCAAGGAGACGTAGCCATTGCGCACGCCGGCCGACATCGCCGACTTCGTCGCGACCTCCACGACCATCGGCGAAGGCGGCGAGTACTTCGGGGAGCTCGTCGGGTCGGGCCGGTTCCAGGCGCTGCCGTTCCCCACGGCAGGCTTCCCAGCGGCGCTCGGCCGCCTCGTCGCCACGACGCCCTCGCCCTCGAACGCCAAGACGGATGCGTTGGGCGTCGCCAGGGAGCTGGCGGCGGGCCGGCCGCAGCTGCTATTGTTCGGACTAGGCCCGCGCGGGCTTCCCGACCCAGTCCTCGAGGCGGCGCCCATCCACCTCGAGCTGACCGGACGGGGAGTCTCCATGGAGACCTCCACGGCGCTCGGCGCCTTGCCGGCGATGGTGGCCGCGCACCTGATGCACCTGACGGGGAAGGCGAAGGCATGACGGGCCACCTCGGTTCGCGGCGGAACCTCCAGGTCGCGCTCGTCACCGACGACTTCCGCCTCTACCACCAGCTCGCGCCCTACCTCGAGGCGAACCACATCCGCATCCTCGGCCTCAAGCCGGGCGAGGAGGCGCCGAAGTCCGTCAAGGTGCTCCTCGGCGGACCGGCCGACGACCCAAGGACCGTGCCGCTGCGCGAGGACCGCGAGGCGACGCTCCTGGCGCTCGTCTCCGCGCTCGACGAACGGCCGACGGCGCGCGGCGGCTACCAGCGCATCGTCTTCGGCGTCGACCCCGGCCACGTCATCGGCCTCGCGGTGCTGGCCGACGGCGCCTGGCTGCACGTGGCCGAGGCGCGCAGCCCGGAGGAGGCCGTCGAGCGCATCGTGGCCTGGTCGACCGGCCTGTCGGCCAAGCGCTGGGCCGTCCACGTCGGCGACGGCCATCCCGCGTCGGGCCGCGGCCTTGTGCCGGCCCTCCGGAAGCGGCTGCCGCAAGCCAAGGTGCAACTGGTCCCCGAGGAGGCGACGTCGCCGTTCCGTCCGGTGACCGCTAGCCGGCACACCGATGCGGCCATCCACATCGCCATGCGCGAGCCGCACATGGACTAGGCCAAACGGCGGCCTGCGGGTTGGGGTCGGCGACCGGGGCGTCTGCCCACACCGGAGCCTTTGCCCCTTGGCTTGCCATACAAGCGGAACGTTGAACATACAGCGCGCCACATCGAGGACGGTGTCGGAACCGGCGTCGTGGGAGTCGCTGCGCGAGGGCCTGGAGGGCCTGCCGCAGACCCCGGTCCCGCGCATCCACCCCCGCAACTGGGTGTTCCGCGTCAAGCGGGGCCTCGACTTCATCGGCCACGTCCGCATCGACTCGGCGCGCTTCTTCGCCCGCTACAATCCCTACCCGAAGCCGTTCAAGCACCTCGTGATCCCGCTCGACGAGGGCGTCGAGATCGCGGCCTGGCTCGGCCCGCAGCACCCCGTCCGCAGCGACTGGGGCATGGTCATCGTGCCCGGCCTCTTCAGCACCAAGGACGACACGGTGCACAAGCGCCGCGCCATCCGCATCTGGCGGCAATGGCGCATCCCCGTCCTCGCCATGGACATGCGCGGATTCGGCGAGTCCACCGGCATCTCGACGGCAGGCTGGAAGGAGGCCGACGACGTGCACGCCGCGGTCCGCACCCTCGTCGCGCAGACCGGCGTCAAGAGGGTGGCCGTCCTGGCCGAGTCGATGGGCGGCGCGGCGGCGCTCAACGCGTTGGCGTACGACGGCGAATCGGGGGCGAACCTCATGGCCGGAGGCGTGCTGTGCTGGAGCCCGTTCGTCGACGCGCGTGACGCCGTGTCCTACATCTCGGAGAAGCCGCCGAGCGACCACGCCTTCGCCCCGACGTGGGAGGCGTTCCGGCGCCTGCTGAAGTTCAAGTCGATGGGCGGCTACGACCGCTTCGACGAGTACCTGGAGGACGCGGCCCGCGTCCATGGCCTGTCGGGCCTCAGCGAACTGTGCGACCTCTCGAACCCGAAGTGGAAGGTGCCGATGATGCGGCAGCCCACGCTCCTCGTCCACTCCACCGACGATCCGGTGGTCCCGGTGCGCCACGCGCGCCGCATGGAACGCTACGCCGAAGGCCACCCGCACATCCAGACGATGGTGACCACCTGGGGCGGCCACACCGGCTTCGAGCCCATGGACCCGACGTGGTTCTGGGAGGTCATGCGCCGCTTTTTCGGACAGGTCAACGGCGTCGAGCTGCCCAACCTCGCGACCGAGAAGCTGCTAAAACCGTAGCGCTGGGCGTCCTCGCAGGCACGCATGGGAGCAGGTCCTCGCCCGCCGCCGGGCTTGGCGGGCTTGTCAGCACGGCGCCGTGGGCGTCGCCTGCGGCCACACGTAGCCGCCGCTCACGTCCTGCGCTCCGCCGGTGCTGCGGGCCCGCAGGTCGACCTTCGACCCGGCTGTGACGTGGAAGCTGGCGGCCCAGCCACCCCAGTCCTGCAACGTCAACGGCGTCCAGGTGGGGCCGCAGCCGACGCGGGCGTCCACGCCGGCCAGGGGCTGGTTCGCGGCCACGTTGGCCTGCACCCACCACTCGTTGCCTTTCACGTTGGTGAAGGTGGCATCGAACCCGGGAGGCGGCGCGCTTTCACGCACCCCGGCGCACGACTCGCCGCCGGTCGGCGTCTTGCCTGCCGGATGGGTGAACGAGCACGAGTCGAACCATTCGCCGCCGACCAAGCCGCGGAACAGGACCTGGTTCC
Organism: Thermoplasmata archaeon; assembly: GCA_034667805.1. Lineage (GTDB taxonomy): Archaea > Thermoplasmatota > E2 > JACPAO01 > JAHFTW01 > JAHFTW01. Next base: position 2,899 of record JAXDQQ010000171.1, read on the forward strand.
CGGGCTCGATGTGGAAGCTGCCCGCCCAGTTGCCCCAGCTGCGCAGCGTGAGGGCCGTCCATGGCGAGTTCGCGTCCTTGGCCTGGACCTGCGTCGGCTTGGCTCCGAGGCCGCCCGTGGAGACCTCGACCCACCATTCGTTGCCTCCGCGGTGGTCGAAGGTGATGATGGGGTCGTCGTGTCCCTGCGGCGCCTGCGGGGCGAAGCGCGTGGCGAACCCGTCCTCGCCGCCGTCGCGGCCCTTCTGGCCGGCGTCGGCGGTGACCGGGAAGTCGAGCGACCAGGTCCAGCCGGCATACCACGCCGTTCCGTCCGGCATGACCGCCACGTCCTCCCCGAAGTCGCCGTCCGTCCCGCCGAGAAGGGTGGAATGGATCGGGCGAGACCCGTCCGCCGACAGCACGAAGGCGAACGAGTCGAGCCAGCCGCCGCCGGGCCCCACCTGCGTGCCCACCTTGGGGAGCGCCGTGGCGTTGGTGCGGCCGGTGATGTACGCGTTGCCGGCGGCGTCGACGGCGATGCCGTACGATTCCTCGACCCGGTCGGTGCCGACGTAGGTCGAGTAGACGAGCCCCGTCCCGTCGGGCTTGAGCTTCGTGATGAACGCCTCCGGGCATTCCTCCTCGACCCAGTACGGGTTGGGGCCACCAGACAAGTGGCTGCACATGTTGCCCAGCGCGTAGGTGCGGTCATAGGCGCCAGTCGTGGTGGGGAAATCCGTCGAGGCCGTGGTGCCCGTGACGTACGCGTTCCCGGCCGTGTCGCGGGCGACGCCGGAGGCGCCTTCGCCGCCGGTCCCGCCAAGATACGTGGAGTAGTCGACGGTCGCCAACGGGGCGAAGCGGGTGACGAAGGCGTCCTGTCCGCCCTTTAGCGTCGGTTGCGCGGCTCCAGCGGTCACCGGGAAATCAGCGGACTCCGTGTCGCCCACCACGATCACGCTGCCGCTGGCCGAGGAGACCAGGCCATTGACGCGGTCGGCCGACGAGCCGCCGAGATAGGTGGAGTAGACGGAGCTCATGCCGTTTGCCGTCAGCTTGGTCACGAATCCGTCGCTGTAGGAGCCGCACTGCGTGCCGGGGGCCGGCTGCGGGGCGGGGCCGTAGACCGGGTAGTCGCAGGACCAGGTCACGCCGCCCACGAACACGGTCCCTTCCCCGGAGGGCGCGATCGCCTGCCCGCGTTCCCCGCCGGATCCGCCGAGGTAGGTCGACCAGACTTGCGCGCCGGCCGGGCTGAGCTTGACGACGAACGCATCGCCCCCGCCAGCCGGCGACGTCCGCCAGCCGTTCATCCGGAAGTCGCTCGACCACGTGGAGCCGGCGACGTACACGTTGCCGTCCGCGTCCGTGGCGATGGCGGTGCCTTCGTCGAAGTTCGAGCCTCCGAGCCAGGTCGTCCAGCCCGTCTGGCCGTTGGGCAGCACCTGCCGGACGAAGGCGTCCGCCGTGGCGTGGTTGGCGTATTCGGTGTACCGCGAGCCGGTGACGAAGGCGTTGCCCTGCCCGTCGACCGCGACGTCGAAGACGCGCTCGAGGGCACCGGGCGTGGGCCCGACGTAGGTCGAGGCCAGGAGCCCCGCGGGCGTCGGCGCCGTCGCGCATTGCTCCAGGCCTCCGGGATGCGTGAACCAGCAGCTCGTCCAGGCCTTGTACTCGCTGCCGTCGGCCGCTGGCCACACGGCGCGGAACTGGACGCGGTGGCCCGGCTCGATGTGGTATGAGCCAGCGTAGTTGCCCCAGCTCCGCAGCGTGAGAGGGACCCAGGCGCCGCCGTCGTCCCGCGAGGAGACCTGCTTGGCGTCGGGCGCGAAGAAGCCGCCCAGGGCGACCTCGACCCACCATTCGTTGCCGCC
>JAXDQQ010000172.1:0-7052 GCA_034667805.1 Thermoplasmata archaeon
CCAACTACACCGTCTACCCGTCCGAAGCGGAGGACGACGCGCGCTGGCACACCTACTTCGTCACGAGCGACGACGCGGACTCGGCCGACCCGACGTTCGTCAGCCGGCGCGTGCAGCCCGCGTCCGATCCGGTGCAGGTGGGCGGCATCTGCAACGGCAACCAAGGCTGCGTCGACGGCAACCGCAACCTCCTCGACTTCATCGACGGCGGCGCGGCCCCCGATGGGACCTTCTTCACCGTCATCTCCGACGGCTGCACGAAGGGCTGCGCGAAGGACCCGGACGCCAAGCCGGAAGACAGCCGCGCCCGCGCCATCGTGATGACGCGCCTGGACGGATGGAGCCTGCTCGGCTAGCGGACGACCTCGTACTCGCTCTGCACCATGCCGCCCGGGATGGTCCGCGTGGCGACGTGGCGGAGCTTGACGTCCTTCGGCAGAGCCCCGAAGAGCGGGATGCCCTGCCCGATGAGCACCGGCACCTTGGTCACGGTGATGCGGTCGACCAGCCCCGCGCGCAGGAACGCCTGGATGGTCAGGCCGCCGTCGACGTAGAGCCGACGCAGGCCGCGCGCGGCGAGGCGCGCGACGACCTCCTTCGGCTCGCCTTGCATCGTCTCCGCCTTGCCAGGCGGCGCGCGGGAGAGGTCGACCGGGCGGTGGCTGAGCACGACGAGGTGCTTGTCGCCGTACGGCCATTCGGCCATCCCGCCGACGACGTCGAAGGTGTTGCGGCCCATGACGAGGGCATCGATGGTCGAGAAGAACTCCGTGAACCCGCCGGCCTCGCCACCGCCGTCGGACGGCAGGAAGTCGAAGGTGCCGTCGGGGCGGGCGAGGAACCCGTCGACGCTGGTGCCGACGAAGACGGAGACCGTCATGCTTTCCTCTTGGCCCGCGGCTTCTTTGGCGGCGGCGTCGGCAAGGCGGCGGCCAGCTTGGTCAACAAACCCGGCAGGTCCCGCCTGGCGACCCAGTCGCCTTCGTCGAGGACGTAGTGTGGCTTGGCGCCGGGATACGGTGGGGCCAGTTCGCAGTCCGAGGCCAGCGCCGCCGTCTGCTCGTGCACCTTCACGTAGAGGCGGTCGTCGCACACCAGGGCCACGACCTTGCCTTCCGCGTAGATTGCGTATTCGCCGAACATCGCCTTCGCCGAGAACCCCTTTGACTTCAAGGTCGCCAGGATGCTTTCGATGGTCGCCGGGCTGGTGCCCATGGGGAGCATGCCGAGTCGCCTGCCATAAGCTTCACGCGAACCGAGCGCCGTTACTTCTTCGCCGCGCTGGCGGCAGCGATCTCCTTCCGCGCAAGGGCGGTCAGGTCGTCGCCCGTATTGGCGTGACCCGCGACGCCCCAACCGCCGTTGGGAGATTCATGGAGGAGGACCCACGTGCGCTGCGCCAACGATGCGTCGCCAGACGCCGTTGCCACGATCTCGGTGAGCTCCTTGACGACGCCCAACTGCTTCTCCCGGTCGAGCACGCCGACGGGGGTGAGGACTTGGACGCGGACGTAATTGCTCGCTCCGTTCACGTTCGACATGTGGTCAGCGGGCATGTCATGGATGAAGGCGGCCGTGTTGTCCTTGAAGAGGTTGAGGGGCGGGACCTTCTCCCACTTCATGACGGCCGCAGCCAGGTCGCGCGCCAACCTCTTCGTGTCGCGGAACGTGCCGGGGGCTGCGTAGACGTCGATCATCGGCATAGGCTGACCATCCGTGGATTCGACCGCGAGTATATCATCGAGCATCGCGGCCGGGCAAACCAGCAATTGGGAACGCGATGCAAATCGTTCCGAGCAACTCTCCGCACCATCGCACAGCCTTAATCCAGGGCGCGGCGTCGAACGGCTGCCATGTGGGACGCCTTCGGCCGTGCGCCAACCGGGGAGCGCCTGGAACGGATGCGTCGCTCGCCGCGCTACTCCGACGGGCACTTCCACAACACGTACCCGGTGCCGACCGGCCTCGACCCGGGCGTCAAGTCGCCGTTGGTCGAGTTGGCGACGGGTCGCCAGAAGCGGAGCCCGCCGGCGCCGCTGCCATCCGTGGACCCCCGTCCTGCGTGGGCATCGACGGCATCGTCCGGCCTGCGCGCCACGTGGCTTGGCCATTCGACGACACTCCTCGAGATCGACGGGTTCCGGGTCCTCACGGACCCAGTCTGGGGCAAGCGCTGCTCGCCGTTCAAGCACCTCGGGCCGGCGCGCTTCCAGCCGGTCCCGGTCCCGCTCGAGGGCTTGCCGCCGCTGGACCTCGTCGCGATCTCGCACGACCACTACGACCACCTCGACCACCCGACGATGCAGGCCCTGGCCCATTCCCAGGTGCCCATCGTCGCGCCGCTCGGCGTCGGCGCCCACCTGGAGGCGTGGGGCATCGCGCCATCGCGCATCCACGAGCTCGACTGGGGCGAGGAGTTCACCGTGCGCGGCCCCGGCGCCGACGGCCTGACAGTGACGTCGACACCGGCACAGCACTTCTCCGGCCGGACCCTTCGCGGCCGCCTCACCACGCTGTGGACGTCGTACGTCCTTGCGGGTCCGCGCCACCGCGTCTTCTTCAGTGGCGACACCGGCCTCACCGACGAGTTCGAGGGGGTTGGCCGCCGCCTCGGCCCGTTCGACCTGACGATGCTCGAGGTCGGGGCGCACCACCCGTCGTGGGGCCACATCCACCTCGGCCCGGACAACGCCCTGCGGGCCTTCCGCATGCTGGGCGGCGGCGCGCTGCTGCCGATCCACTGGGGCACGTTCAATCTCGCCCTGCATGCTTGGGACGACCCGCCGGAGCAGCTGCTGCGCCGCCAAGCCGACCTGGGAGGCCGCCTCGTGATGCCCCGCTTGGGCCAACCCACGGAACCTTCCCTCGCTGGCGACGTCGCGCCTTGGTGGCGCGAGGTCGCGGCGTCGCGCGGTGCGCCGGCTCGCCGCGCATCGATGGCAAGCCAAGCCTAGTCGGGCGTCGGCCGGCATCGGGTCTCGTGATGACCTTCTTCGTCCGGATGAACGTCCCGCGCTCCCCTTCAACGAGTCTCGTCCTGCGAGCGCATTTCGGCGGCAACGTTTTGAACGAAGTGCATCGTCCCGGGATTTCATGAAGGTCGACCCCGAATCGACGGCGTTCATCCCGGCCGAGGCCGTGTTCCGGAAGGACAAGGGGCCGCGCGTCGTGGTGTCGCGCGATGGCCCGCTCGTCGTCGAGGGGGACGTGCCCCTTCGCATCCAGGTCATCACGTCCAACAAGGAGGGGTTCTCCTGGGATTGGGTGCCGGGCAAGTCCTTCAAGGTCGGGGAGACGTACGCGTTGTGCCGGTGCGGCAACTCGCAGACCAAGCCCTTCTGCGATGGCAGCCACACCCGGGCCCGCTTCGACGGCACGGAGACGGCTTCGAGGCGTCCGCTGGCCCGGCAAGCCGAGCACACGCCAGGTCCCACGCTGTCCTTGGACGACGTGGAGGGACTGTGCGCCTTCGCGCGCTTCTGCGACCCTGGAGGAAAGATCTGGAGCCTCATCGAGCAGACCGACGACCCCGAGGCCCGCAACCTCGTCATCCGCGAGGCCGCCCACTGCCCAGCCGGGCGACTCGTCGTGTACGACAACAAGTCCCCCAAGGCCATCGAGCCCAAGCTTGAGCAGGCCATCGGCGTCATCGAGGACCCCGCGCTCCCTTGCAGCGGCGCGCTGTGGGTCCAAGGCGGCATCCCCATCGAGTCGGCGGATGGGAAACGCTACGAGGTCCGCAACCGGGTCACCCTTTGCCGCTGCGGCGTCTCCGCGAACAAGCCGTTCTGCAACGGCGGGCACGCCAGCATCGGGTTCGACGACGGCATGATCCCGCGCTGAGCCAGCCATGGATGAACGAGCGGACATCAAGGACACCGCGCGGACGGAGGGCTTCAGTGACGGCGTCTTCTCCATCGCGGTCACGCTCCTCATCCTGGAGCTCACCGTCCCTCGCATCGAGGGCATCTCCTCCGAAGGCCTCCTTGTGGCGTTGAAGGACCAACTGTTCCCGTTGTTGGCGCTCTCCTTGAGTTTCGCGACCATCTTCATCATGTGGGTCAACCACCATCGCCTCTTCACCCGCCTGCACCACGTCGATGGCCGCATCATGGCCAGCAACGGGTTCCTCCTGTTCCTGGTCACCATCTGCCCGTTCCCGACCTGGCTGGTCGCCGAGTACCTGGGGACGCCCGCGGCGAACGCCGCCGTCGGCGTCTATGCCGCCTACTTCGTCGTGGTCAACATCGCGTTCAACCTGCTCTTCGAATCCGCGGCGCGTTCAGCGCACGCGGCCCGGCACGGCCTCGACGAGGCGGTCATGCGGCCGTTGCGAAGGGGGCTCCGGTTCGGTTTTGCCGCCTACATGGCGGCCGCCGTCGTGGCGATCTGGAGCGCTTGGGCCAGCATCGGCATCTGCGCGATCCTCTGGGTCTTCTGGGCCAGGAACCTCTTCCGACCCGAAGCCGCCATCATGGGCGCGCCGCAGTAGGATCGTGTTCTTCCCCAGGATGCACGCGACAGGAATTCGCCGCGAAGAAGGCCCGCGCAGCGCCGCCTTCTTTGAGGAGCGTCGAGCTAAGCGCGACGCTCGACCCTGGCGCCGCGCGAACGAGCGCAGCGAGTGAGTGCACGCGACAGGATTCGAACCTGTGAAGCACGAAGCAACCGATCTTGAGCCGGTTCCCGTTGGCCGCTTGGGTACGCGTGCGGCGTTGGCGCGACTCTCAGGCCATACAAATAGGTGAAGCAACCGGGTGGCGCTGGTCGGGCTGGGTGGCGGCGCCCGAGCGCAGCGAGGGCCTGAGCGAGCCCGGCCGAAGGCTGGCGAGCGCGGGATCCCTGCGAATCGCGAAAGCGATTCGCGCTGGCGGCGGCCACCTGATCCTCGGGGGTGCGGGGGCGGAGCACGAACGAGAGCGCAGCAGCGCTCTCGTTTCTAGGCCGGAGCGAAGCGGAGGCCGTCTCCGCTGGCCGTTACGGACTTGTCTCGCGCGAAACGAGCCGGAGCTCGAAGAGCGACGGCCGTTTCGTGCTGCTAGTGCACGACGGCCAAGCGCCCGCGCAGGTCGCTCGGGATGCCAGTGTTCGGCACGAGCCACTGGACCTTCATGCCCTTGGCCTTGCCACCGGGGAAGGTGTGCTTGGCGATGCCGTTGACCATGAACTCCATCTCGGCGGCGATGTCGGCGTAGCTCATCGGCTTGGCCGGTGTCACGTGGACGGTGGTGGACGTGGGCGTGACCTCGAGGATGTCGATGCACAGCTCGCGGCGGGCCTTGCCGAAGTTCTCGCCGGCGACTCCGTGCACCTCGTAGAAGTCGAAGGCCTCGGCGGAGGCGAACATCCCCTTGAAGTCGAGGGGGGCGTGCTCGACGGTGAGCTTGAACGGGAAGTCGATGTTCGGCTTCTTGACGCGCACGGGTTGCGGGGCCTGCGCCTCAAAGGCGACGAGGTCGTCCGCCTTCGTCTTGGCCGCCTCCCCCTTCGCCGTCTTGGTCGCCGCGGTCTTGCGCTCCTCCTGCTTGGCCATGGGCGCCTAGTCCAGGGAGGGGCCATGAAGCTTGTTAGCCCGGGCCGCCGTCTCCTGGGACGGACGAAAAGGACCAAAGCCAGGACCGAAGTGGGCAAACCGTGCCCCCCCAGACCGCCCAGCCCCAGCCGACCCCTGAGCGGGTGGACGGCATCCTGGTGCGGTTCGGCGAGATCGGCATCAAGTCCCCCCCGGTCCGGCGCGCCATGCTGGAGCGGCTGCGGCAGAACCTCCTCGACCAGATGCTCCGCGCCGGCGTCGAGGGCGACGCCAAGGCGATGGGCTCCCGGCTCTGGCTGGTCGGCCCTGACCCCAAGGCGCTCGCCCGGGTCGCCTGCCACACGTTCGGCGTCGTCTCGGCCAGCCCCTGCCAGGTCGTGCACGCCGACCTCGAGGCCATCGGCGCCGCCGCCGCCGGCCTTGCCCTCGTCCGGCCCTGGACGACGTTCGCCATCCGCGCCACCCGCGAGGGCACCCACCCGTTCAGCAGCCAGGAGGTCCAGGTCAAGACCGGCGCCGCCGTGTGGAACGCCGCGGTGGCCGCCGGCCGCGTCCCCAAGGTCGACCTGACCAAGCCGGAGTGCGAGGTCTTCGTCGACATCCGCGGCGAGCGCGCCTACCTGTTCACCGAGCGGCTCGACGGCCCCGGCGGCATCCCCGCCGGCTCGCAGGGCACCGTGGTCGCCTGCCTCAGCGACGAGGCCAGCTTCGTCGCTGCCTGGCTCCTCATGCGGCGCGGCTGCAGCGTGGTCCCCGTCCACGCCGGCACCACCGGCAGCCTCGACATGGACGCCGTGGCCGTGCTGGCGACCTGGGGCATGCCGGCGGAGGTCACGCTGCTGCCCGTCTGCACCGGCTCCGTCTCGAAGGCCACCCTGCTGCAGGCCGCCGGCCGCATCGCCCTCGAGCTCGGCCTGCCCGCCATCGCCACGGGCGACACGCTCGACTCCGCCTTGGGCACGCCTCGCCTCCCGGTCCTGAGGCCCCTGTGCGGCCTCATCCCTTCGGAGCGCGAGCGCTGGCGCCGGTGGATCGGCCTCGGGCCCGTCGCGCACGAGTCGATCCTCGACCCCGCCTCGACGGAGACCGTCGACACCGTCATGGAGATGCGCCGGACCGTGGCGCCGTGACGCCGCCCTCCGCGCCGCCGCAACGCGCCTCGGAACGCCCGCCGCCGAGCGGCGGCGCGAGCCCGAGCCTGCGCGTGCTCGTCGCGGGCGCCGGCGCCATCGGCCAGTGGCTCGGCCTCAAGCTCCTGCAGACCGGCCAGGACGTCACGCTCCTGACCCGGCCGCGCCACGCCGAGGCCATCCGCGCCGGCGGGCTGCGCGTCGTCGGCCTCACGGACGCCCACGCGCACGTCGCCGCGGTGGCCGACCTCAGCGAGGTTGCGGGCGCCTTCGACTGCATCGTCCTGACCTGCAAGGCGCACCAGACCGGCGATCTTGCCGGCACCGTGGCCCCGCGCCTCAAGCCCGACGGCGTCCTCCTGTCGCTGCAGAACGGCCTTGGCAACGCG
>JAXDQQ010000173.1:0-5739 GCA_034667805.1 Thermoplasmata archaeon
AGCACGCGGGCCCTCGTCGAGGCGGGCATCACCGGCCCCCAGACCGGGGTCCTGTGGTTCCTCCACGAATACAAGGCGCTCAGCATGGCGCGCCTGGCCGAACTGCAGGGGACGACCGCCGCCAACATGACGGGCATGGTGGGCCGCCTCGAGCGCGACGGGCTGGTCAGGCGCCGGGCGCATCCGACGGACCGGCGCGTGCAGATCATCGAGCTCACGGCGGAAGGCCTGGCGCGCACGCGCAAGGCCCGCAAGGCGGTCGACCGCGCCATGGCCCACCTGTTCCAGGAGACGACGCAGGCCGACCTCGAGGTCGTCCTGCGCGTCCTGCGCCAGGTGCGCCAGCGCGTGGACTCGGAGAACCCGCCGGCGTAGGTGCCCCAGCCTGCGGGGCGTCGGGCAATGCGGAGCCGCTGCGACTCAGAGGTATGGGTGGCCGCGCTCGACCTTCATCTTGCGCAGCTCGCGCTGGATGCGCGTGCGCACGTCCTCGGCGACGGCGTGCACGCGGTCGTTGTCCTCGGCGTCGCGCTCCGTGTAGTCCGTGAACGGGATGGGGGCGAGGAACTTGATGCGCCACTTGACGGGCTTGGGCCACAGGTTCTTCGGGATGGGAAGCCCGCCCTTGATGTTCAGCAGCTCGTCGTAGGACTCGATGCGGCGGCCGACGGGATTGGATTCCTCGCCGCCAAGAACGCAGACCGGGATGACGGGGACCTGCGTCGCCATGGCCACGCGCACGAAGCCGCGCGCGAAGGGCTCGAGCTGGTAGTCGGAGCCGGGACGGAACGCGCCCTTCTCGCCCTCGGGGAAGAGCATCACCAGGTCGCCCTTGCCAAGTTGCTTGCGCATGGCGTCCTTGGTGACCTCGAAGAGGCCGACCTTCTTGGCGAACGTCGCGGTGGCGGGCGCCTTGAACCACGCCGAGTGCGCCATGCCGCGCGGCAGCCGCCCGACACCGTCGTAGACGGAGAGGGCCGTGAGCGCGTAGTCGAGGCCGAGCCAGCCCGTGTGGTTGGCGGTGAGCAGGGCGGGCCCGGTCTCCGGGATGTGGTCGAGGCCGGCGACCTGCAGGCGCGTGTACGAGCGCAGCGTGCGCAGGAACGGCGCGAACTTCTCGACGAAGACGCGGTCGAGGCTGTCGGTCTCGACGATGGGCTGCACGTCCCGGCCGGGGCCGGCCTCCTCGGGGACCTTCGCCTTGGCCTTCGCCGGCTTGGCGGCCGCGGCCTTCGCCGGGATGGTCGCCTTCCCGTTGCGGGGCTTGCCGGCGGCCATGCGCCTCGATTGGAGCCGAGGTCTTGGACCCACCGACGGCGCGTGGCCTATCGCAGGCGGCGGCCGGCGGCCAGGACCGCGAGCAGCACGAACGTGAGGGCGCCGATCGGGGCGGGCGCGCCCTTCTTGTCGGAGCTCTTCTCGGCCTGGAGCGCCGCGACCTTCGACTCGAGCGAGGCGATGCGGTCCTGCAGCTCCTCGTCGGAAGCGACCTTGGCTGGGAAGGTGATGTCGTCGCGGGCGGTCACGTTGCCGCCGGCCTTGATGTCCTTCACGTCGATGGTCGTGCCGTTGATGCGGCCGGAGAGGTCGACGAGGTACTGGCCGGGCTCGGTCAGGACCAGCGGGTCCTCGAACGTCAGGCAGTTGGGCTTGCCGAACGGCACCTCGACGGCCGCGGTGAACGTGGCGCCCGAGGGGGCCTTGAGCGTCGCCGCGAAGTCGCCGGGGTTGGCGACGTTGATGGCCGGGCGCGGGCTGGCGGCCGTGTTCTGGGTGAAGCAGACGTCGAGGCCGGTGACTGCGTAGGTCGAGGTGGGCTCGTTGAGCAGGCCGACGCTGCCGCGGACCTTGTTGTCGGCGGAGAAGACGGCGGTGTGCGCCGAGGCAGCGGGGGCGGCGACGGCGACGGCCAGGGCGGTCAGCAGGGCGATGGGCAGGAGGCGCGGAAGGGCCATCGGGCGCGGGACGGGGGCGTCCATCTATAGCCTTTGTCGAACCTTGAACGAAGCGCCTAGCCTTCTGGAGACGACCCATCCCCACACGCTTATGCCACGCCCCAGGGTCGGCGACGCATGGCCCAGACCATGACCCTCACGACCACGGCTCCCGCCGTCGGGACCAAGCTGCCCGACTTCACCCTGAAGGTCGCCACGAAGGACGGCGTCAGCGACTTCAAGCTCTCCGACCACCTCGGCAAGGGCCCCATCGTCTTCGCGTTCTTCCCCCTGGCCTTCACCGGCGGCTGCACGAAGGAGATGTGCGACTTCCGCGACAACCTCTCCCCCTTCGCCTCGCTCAACGCGCAGGTCTACGGCTTCAGCATCGACACGCCCGCCTCCAACCGTGCCTTCGCCACGCGCGAGGGCCTGCAGTTCGGCATCCTCTCGGACCCCAACCGCACCTTCATCGGCAAGCACTGGCCCGTCATGCCCATGCCCATCGCCGCCGTGGACAACGTCGCCAAGCGCGGCGCCATGGTGATCGCGCCGGACGGCACCGTCAAGTGGGTCGCGGCGTCGGACGACGTCAGCGTCTGGGTCGGCACCGAGGAAGTCCGCAAGCATCTCGCTTAGGAGCGACGAAGCCGCCTACCTGCGCTGACGGCGGGCGTCAGGGTTCGAAGGGGTCGAGCTGGCGGGCGTGGCAGTCGTCGCAGCGCAGCACGGCGCCTTCGTCGCGGAACCGCCGCGAGCCGCACGCTTGGCACTCCGGCAAGACCTGGACCTCGGGGAGGACAGGGTAACCTTTCGCCATGGCCGGGAATCGGCCATGCTGCCTTTGGCCATGACGGTGCGGGCGCTGGCCTGGGAAAGGGACGGCCCGCGGCGGCCTCAGCGAGTGGGCGTGAGCAGGGGCGTGAAGAGGGGCGCGAAGGCCTCGCTCTGGGGCAGGCCGCAGTGGTCGCAGGAGAGGGCGTCGGCCATCTCCAGGAACGACGTCGAGCCGCAGAGGCACATGGGCAGGAACGAGTCTGCGGATGAGGGTCCGGACTGCATAGCGGGGACAACCGCGGCCTGGGCGATGTCCATGCCGATGGCGGCAGGCTGGGGCAAGGTTCGGGGCCGAAGGGCGGTGGCCCCTCTTGCAAACGCTGAAATCAGAGGCCCAAGTCGCGACGACCATGGTCCTCGTCGGAAAGCAGGCCCCAGACTTCACGGCCAAGGCGGTCGTCGGCGACGGGTTCGTCGACTACACGCTGAGCTCGAACTGGAAGGCCAAGTCGCCGAAGTACACTCTGCTGTTCTTCTATCCGCTGGACTTCACCTTCGTCTGCCCGACGGAGATCATCGCGTTCTCCGACCGGGTCAAGGAATTCGAGTCGCGCGGCGTGCAGGTCGTCGGTGTCAGCATCGACTCCGAGTACTCCCACCTCGCCTGGAAGGGCACGCCCCGCGCGCAGGGCGGCCTCGGCGCCATCGCCTACCCGCTCGTCGCGGACATCAAGAAGGAGATCGCCACCGCCTTCGACACGCTGGCCGACGACGGCACCGCGTTCCGCGGCCTGTTCCTCATCGACCGCAAGGGCGTCGTCCGCCACGCCCTGGTCAACGACCACCCGCTCGGCCGCAGCATCGACGAGGCTCTCCGCGTCGTCGACGCCCTGCAGCACACCGAGAAGCACGGCGAGGTCTGCCCCGCCGACTGGAAGCCCGGCCAGATGGCCCTGCACGCCGACCCCGTCAAGTCGAAGGTGTACTTCGAGGCCAAGGACGGCCAGGCGCAGGTCACCGTCAAGGCCAACGGCAAGAAGCCGGCCAAGTCGTCGCAGGCCTGGTAGGCGCCCCGACCACGCCGACCGAACCGCGGAACGCGCGGACACTCGCGGAACCGTTTTCCGCGCGGTTCCGCGAGATCCGCGGTCCGTGGGACTTAGGCCGTGGCCTGAAATATGGCCGGACTCCATGGCCCGGCGTGCGCCTCGTCTTGGCGGCGGTCTTGGTCGCTCTCGTGGCCGGCTGCGGGACCCCTCCGGTGACGGACAGCGGCATCGAGGGCACCGCCACCATGGGGCCGACCTGCCCCGTGGAGCGCGACCCGCCCGACCCAGGCTGCGCCGACCGCGCCTACGAGGGCGACCTCGTCGTGACGACCCCCGACCAAGGCAAGGTCGTCGAGAGGTTCTCCACCAACGCGCACGGCGAGTTCCGTGTCGCGGTGGCTCCCGGCGAGTATTCAATCCGCAACGACCCCGCCTCGGACAACCTCCCCTACTGCGCCGTCCAGGGCCCCATCACGGTCGAGGCCGGCCGCTTCACGAAGGCCGACGTGTCGTGCGACACGGGCATCCGTTAGCCGGATCCAGGCACGAGCGCCGACGTCGTCCCTGCAAAGCCTTGGTCGCCGCGGGCGAGGGTAGCGCAGGCGTCTCCATGCCGACCCCTGTTCGACCAGTCCCAAAGACGACGAAGGCGCCGACGATCGCCATCGTGGACGACGAACTGGACATCCTGCTCGCCCTCTCCGATTCGCTGCATGGCGCCATCCCCGGCGCGCGCATCTTCCCCTCGGAGTCCGCGGCGGAGGCCCTCGAGTTCATGCAGGACCACCACGTCGACCTTGTGATCACCGATTGGCGGATGCCTGGGCTGTCGGGAACGGAGCTCGGCGACATCCTGAACCGGTCGAAGCGGCCGCCGCCCATCATCCTCATGACGGGCCATCCCAGCGCCGGGCTGACCTACCGCGCCGTCCACGACCACAAGTTCGCCGCCATCTTCTCCAAGCCGTTCGAGCCGGACGAGATGGCCGCGAAGGTCCTGGGGTTGCTGGCCGATTCGATGGGCTACGATCCATCGGCCCAGGCTGCCCCCGAGCCCCGACAGGCCGCCGGTGGGCGCCGGCTGGGCCGCGCTTAGGCCTTCGTCCAATCCGGCACGCCGCATTCGCAACGCAACTCAGGCATCGCCACGGGCTTGGCCACGGCGTTCAGGCGCTCGAACTCGCGCCAGTCGGCCTCGCGGACCGCCTTGCCGCCGCTGCGCGTCGTCGTGGCGGGACGGACGCGGGCGATGTAGGCGACGAGGTGCGGCCAGCCTGGCAGCCGGTCGTAGCCGCGCTCCGCGGCCGCCGGAACGAGCGGTTCGAGCAACGCCGCCGTGGCCTGGTCGGCGGCCGTGGGATGCGCCCCGAAGAGGTAGCCGGTGCCGGAGCGCCCGAGCTGCGACACGATGGTGGAGACTCCCTCGCGGATGGCTTTCGGGTCGTCAGCCTCGAAGCGGCGGGCCTTGAGGAGCTTCAGCACGCCGAGGTAGAACCGGCGGGCGAACGGCGTGCGCATCCAGAGCGGGAGGCCGTGCTGGCCGGCGAGGCTCGGCTTGGCGTGCAAGGCACGGTAGGCCTCGCGGCGGACGGCGGACCCGAGCGTCGCGTCGGCCCAGGATTCCCACGCCTCGACCTGCGGCTTCGTCCCCGGCGGATACAGGCTCGGCGCGGCGGGCGACTTGTGCGCCTCGGCCCAGCGCAGGACCGCGTGGCTGCCGAACAGAAGCTCGTCGCCGACGCGCAGGACGGGCACGGTGCCCTCGGGGTTGGCGCGCTTCTGGTCCGCCATGTCGATGAGCCGCACGTCGAGCGTCGTGTAGGCGACTCCTGCCTGCGTGAGGCCCCATTCCGCCTTGCGGCAGAAGTGGCTGAACGGCATCCGAAGCAGGACCGGCTCGGCCACGCCAGCCTCAGGGGGTCCGGAGGATTTGAACCGGTGGGCGCCGGCCCCTAGTCCTTGAGGTCGACGCGCGTGAA
>JAXDQQ010000174.1:0-2762 GCA_034667805.1 Thermoplasmata archaeon
TGACGCCGAGGGCCTTGAGCGTCGTCATCAGCGCGATGGTGTTGCACGCGCCGATCTTGTCGTACTTCATCTCCCACATCTTGTCGCCCGGCTTGATGCTGATGCCGCCCGAGTCGAAGCAGACGCCTTTGCCGACGACGACCAAGGTCTTCTTGGCGCCCTTCGGGTGGTAGTCCATCGTCACGAGGCGTTCTTCGTTGACGGAGCCCTGCGCGACGCCGCACAGCGCGTTGAAGCCTTCCTTGCGCAAGGTGGCGCGGTCCTTGATGGCGACCTTGAAGCCGTGCTCCTTCCCGCGAGTCACGGCCTGGTTGGCCAGCCAGACCGGGTGCGCGATGTTGGCAGGCGTGTTGGAGAGCAGGCGGGAATCGTTGACGGCCTCGGCGATGACGTTGCCGCGTTCGATGGCGCGCGCGGCCGACTTTCCGGCGACGCCGCCCGGCAGAAGGACCTGGAGCGTCTCCAGCTTGACCGGCGGCGACGGCGGCTCCTGCTTCATCTCGCGCGGCTTGGTGTCGGCTGGCTTGTAGTCGGCCGGCTTGGACTTCCACTGGTCGAAGTCGAGCGAGCCGATGATGGCGCCGTGCGTCACGGCCTGCGCCGCCGCGGCGTTCTTCCACGTGTCGAGGACGAGCGTCGTCACGGCCGTGCGGCAACCGACGCCACCGGCGGCGCGGCAGCCCATGTTCGCCAGCGTGCCGACCTTCTCCTGCGTGAGGCCCTTGGCGTCGCCGGTCCCGACCAGGATGAGCCATCCTTGGGGCGTGAGGAGCGTCCGCGTCGCCTTGAACGGCAGGGCGATGTCCCGGTTGCCGAGCACGGCGAGGGCGGTCGGGTCCTTGTCCATCCCGACGGCCTTGAGCCCGGGCGCCTTGCGGTCCTTGTCGACGCCCACGATGAAGGCTTGGGTCCCTTTCGCACCCTTCGCCTTGCCTTTCGGGGGTGCCGGGGCGGCTTGGACATCCGTGGGCTTCGCGACGACGACCTTCATGCCGGCCGGACCGGAGCCGGCCGCTTAAGGCTCGCGGGCTCCGGCCGGAGAGGGCGGGCCCGCCACCCTGTGGCCCCCGCCGGGCGGCGATCCCGTATGGGGCAGCGCAAGCCCGCCGAACCCCTGCTCAACCAGGGTTGGAAGGCGCCCTTCTGGCACCGTCAAGGTTGAAGAGGCCCCCCCGTCCATGCCGCAGCGTGGACCTGGAGGCCAAGACGCGCGAGTACTTCGCCGCCATGGACGACGTCCAGGTGGAGCGCATCCTCGCGCTCTTCGACGACCGCGGCCAGTACGAGGTCCGCGGCACGGTCGGTCCGGTCGGCAAGGAGGGCTACGGCCGCTACCTGCAGACCGTGAAGGACCGGCTTCGGCGCATCGCCTTCACCATCGAGGACCTCACGGTCAAGCGCAACATCGTCTTCGTGCAGTGGCGCGCCATCGGCGAGGCCAAGGACGGCCAGCCGTTCGAGTACCACGGCGTCCACGTGCTGTCGTGGAACCAGAGGGGCCTGGTGACGCACGTCACCTCCCTCATCGAGCCGACCATCCTGCAGCGCCTCGTCGGCGGCGGCTCGTTCTAGCGCAGATTTCGCAGGTTCGTTCCGCGACGCGCCGACCTGATGTCGCAGATGGCGTCGGGCGATTGACAGACGCGGCCTCGTTCCTGCTTCGCGACCGCCCAACGTCTTCCTTCGTCGTCCGGCGTCGGGGGGGCCGCGGATTGAACCGATTGACCAGATTGAGCAGACCATTTGGCTCCGCGGATCTGGTCCATCTGTTCAATCCCAGGTCCCCCACACAATGCGCGGCGCCCGATTCCATGAGGGCCCAGCCGTGGACAAAGTCGCCCACGCCCACGACGCCGACGGCGGAAGGCGGTTCAACCTCGTTCGGGGAATCGAACGGGCCCTAGAGTTTCTCTCCAAGCACCAACGGCAGGATCTGGTCGAGCGGGCCTTCCTCGATGGTCCAGGTGGCGTGGTCGCGCGTGTAGTCGTCTTCGGGGTGGAAGGCGATCGACCGACCCGCCGCTTCGAACATCGAGACGTCGGGCAGGGAGTTGCCGACGGACAAGACGCGCTCCAACGGGATCCCGAGCTCCTGCGCGAAGCGGACGACGGGCGCCGCCTTGTCGTTCAGGGGCGTCCTGACGACGCCCTCGCCGGTGATGTGCCCGTCGGCGTCATAGACGAAGCCGTTGGCGGCCACGCGCGGGATGCCAAGGCGCCGCGCCACGTTCTCCGCCATGACGTCGACGCCGCCGGAAACGATCGCCATCTCGACGCCGCTCGCGCGCAGCGTCTCGACCGTGCGCTCGACGCCTGGCATGAGGGGCGGCACGCGGAAGATGGACTCGAAGTCCTCGCGGCGGATCTTGGGCTTGAGGCGCAGCCACAGGCTCGCGTCGCGGCGGATGAACTCGCGGTCGTCGAACTCGCCGTTGAGGTAGGCGCGAAGGCTGGCCTCGTTCTCGACCCCGAAGTGCTTGTGGACCATCACCCACGACGAGCCGACGTCGATGAGCACTCCGTCCATGTCGAAGCAGACCAATTCGACGGGGACCTCCCGGCCGGCGGGCGGCGTGGCCTTGCGGACGACGCGATGACGGTGGTAGAAGGCGGCGAGGGCGTCCTTCATTCGTCTCGCCCTTCTTGTCCGCCGGCGTGATGGGCTCCCAAGTGGCTTGGCCCACCGGTGGGGCGGTTTCAGGCTTGCGGCCTTGGTGGTGTTTCCAAGCCCACCGCAAGGCCTTTCTCCGGCGCCTTGGGGT
>JAXDQQ010000175.1:0-3045 GCA_034667805.1 Thermoplasmata archaeon
GCCGTAATCACGCAGATTGAGTCGATCGGGTCCGATTGTGCGGAGCACGAGGGTCCAACGTAATCTGCGGAATTACGGTGAACGAGGCGTCGCTTCTGCCCGGCTAGGCGACGCGGGCTCCCTAAGGTTCTGTGTAATCTGCGTTTTCGCCCTGCTTCGCCGAGGCGATTACGTTCCGGCGGTGCCGTTGAAGTCCTGCGTGCGGCTCGCGCCGAAGACCGGGTGGCTGGCCGCGGGCGTGAACGCGTACAGGCCCATGAAGCCGTCCGCCAGGTAGGTGACGCCGTTGGCGCCGACCTCGACGTCCCAGTAGCTCGGCGCGTCGAGCTGGATCTCGAGGCCGCACAGGCGGCTCTGCACGACGTCCTCGACCGGGTCGGCCGCGACCGTCGGGGTGCCTTCGGCGTAGGCGGCGTACCCGATGGGCGCGGGGTCCGCCCAGAACTCGGGAGTCCGCAGGTCGAGCTGCCACATGCCGCCGTGGTACGAGGACAGGGTCAGGATGCCGCCGTCGTGGAAGCGCGGGTTGTGCAGGCTGAACGTGAGTCCGGCGAGGGCGCTGTGGTTGCCGGGGTTGTGCCAGGTGCCGATCATCTCCAGCTGCGTGGTCTCCGTTGGCTCGGCGGTGATGCCCTTGAGCGGGTTGCCGTCGAGGACCCAGAGGGGGCTGATGGTCTTGCCCCAGTCCTCGGAGCTGAGCACGAAGACGATGTCGCCGCTCGGCTGGAACGAGACATCGGCCGTGTGGAAGTAGTAGTCCGCGCCTTGCGCCTGGGCGATGTCCTTGCGGTCCGGCAGGTCCCACGTGGCGACCTGGAAGGGGTGGGCGGGGTCCGTCGTGTCCGTGACGATCATGCCTCCGCCGCCGTTGGCGCTGATGGCCCAGGTCGTGCCCCACGGCGTGTCGCGGATGTACATGTCGTGGCCGGTGCCGATGGTGGAGACGTAGACGAGGCGGGCGCCCTGCTCGCCGCGCTGGATGTGGTAGACCTTGCCGGCGATGAAGGCGTAGTCCTCCTCCTGGATGCGGTGGACGGCCACGGAGTGCTGCGAGATGGTCGGGCCGCCGAGACCCCCGCCGCCCGACAGGACGTCGCCGGCGGTGTATCCGACTGGCGTCAGGACGTCGGAGACGATGGGGCGCGTCTTGTCGCGCGTGTCGAGGAGGTAGGCCTGGATGGGGGCGCCGCCGGGGTTGACGTGGCCGGCGCAGTCGACGGGCTCGGTCGAGATGACGGCATAGTCGCCGTCCGGCGTGGCCTCCATGCTGCGGTCGCCGCCGACGGAGCCGGCGATGGTCCAGCGGCCGACCTGCTTGGGGTGCCCGGGGTCCGCCGTGATGTCCCAGATGACAAGGCCGCCGTCGACCGCGGCGGCGTGCGAGCCGTACACGGCGCCGAAGAGGTAGCCGGCCTGGACGTCGAGCGCATGCACGCCGGCGACGTTGGCGGCGTTCTGCAATAGGCCGTCGCGCGAGCCGAACTCGTAGTTCCACAGGAACTTGTGCTGCGCGGGGTCGGTGTGGTCGTGGCCGGGACCCTCGGGCATGGGGTCGTCGGGCAGCGCGTAGCGTTGCGGCGCGATGCCGCCGGCGCCGTTGCCGGAACCGGTGCCGTCCTTGCCCGATCCGCTGTCGAGGCAGCCGGCGACCGCGCCGACGGCCAGGATGCCCACGAGGAGCCATGCCTTCATGGGCAAGCGCTCACCAGGGACGGGCGATAACGATTGTGGATACCAAGAAGTCGGCCGGGCCCCTTCGATTCCCCGAGCGAGGTCGAACCGCCTTCCGCCGTCGGCGTCGTCGGCGTTCGCTTCCTCGACTGGGCCCTCCCGAAATTGTCATTGGGCGGAGACGCTGGAGTAAATCCAGCATCACATCGACGCCAGGGCCGGGATCCCCATCGTCTGCAGCGACGCCTGCATCGCGAGCCGCGCGGCATCGCATGTGGCCAGGCGGAGCCTTTGCTGCGCCGGGTCTTCGCACTCCAGGACGCGGTGGTCGCGGTAGTACTCGTTGAACGCTCCGGCGAGCTCGAGGCAGTAGGCGGCCATGCGTTGCGGCGCGTTCTGCGCGCAGGCTTCCTGCACCGCCTCCTGGAAGCGGGCCACGGTGCCGAGGAGCTTCTGCTCGCCGGCGTCGAGCGCGGCCTTCCCTTCCCAGCCCTGCATCTGGATCCCCGCCTCGACGCACTTGCGCACCAGGTTGGCGGCGCGCGCGTAGGCGTACATGAGGTACGGCGCGGAGTCGCCCTCGAAGTTGAGCGCCTCCTCCCAGCGGAACTCGATGGGCTTCTCCGGCTGGATGCGCGCGAGGTTGAAGCGGATGGCTGCCACACCGACGGCCTCGGCGATGGCGTCCAGCTCGGACTCCGGCAGGTCGGGACGGCGCTTCTTGACCTCGGCGTGGGCGCGTTCGTGCGCCTCGTCCAGGAGGTCGTCGACGAAGACGACGCGGTTGGCGCGCGTGCTCATCTTGCCCTCGGGCAGGCTGACGAAGGCGTAGAAGACGACGTGCGGGCGCTGCACGCCGAGCGCATCGAGCGCGACGCCCACTTGGAGGGCCTGCAGCCGGTGGTCCTCGCCGAGGACGTTGACCAGGCGGCCGCCTCCGCTTGCCCCGCTGCCGGCTTGGACCTGGGAAGCCTTCCACGCATGGTACGCGATGTCGCGCGTGGCGTAGACGGAGGTGCCGTCCTTGCGCGTGAAGAAGAACTTGTCCTTCTGGCCCTTGAGCACGCCTGAGAGGTCGAGGTAGTTGGCGCCGTCGGGCTCGACGCCGGCGATGGGCAGCCGCTTGAGGGCCTTCACGGTGCGCTCGACGGAGCCGTCGAGGACGACGTCGCTCTCGTCCTTGATGGAGTCGTACCTGGCGCCAAGGCGGGTCAACGACTCGAGCATGCCCTTGAAGCAGGACTCGTAGACGGGCCGGACGCGCTTGAGGAGGGCAGCGTCTGCGGATTCCAGTTCCTCGACCAGTTTCTTGATCTCGGCGGCCACGGCGGGCTCGGCCTTCGCCTTGTCGTGCGCGGCCTGGTAGTAGCGGAC
>JAXDQQ010000176.1:0-6196 GCA_034667805.1 Thermoplasmata archaeon
GGGTCCAACGCGATGACGGCTGCTGCAGCCCTCCGGCGCCGAAGGGCCCGTGGGGTAGTTTGGTAACCTTGCTGCTTGGGGTGCAGTAGCCTTGCGTTCAAATCGCAACGGGCCCACTTTCATTTTCCTGGGGTGCCAGCGGGCTCCCGCGCTCCCGCAAGGCTGATACGCTCTCCTGGAGAGTCGGCTGTCGTGCGGGTCCCTCCGGTGGTTTTCCTGGCCGTCCTCCTGGTCGGCTGGTCGGGTTGCTTCGGCGATGCCCTGTCGCCGTCCGACGACCCGGGTCCCTCACGCGGCGCGGCGGCCGCCTTCGCATTCCTGCCCGCCACCCCGGCTGTCTTGCCGTGCGACGGCTGCTTCGAGCCGGCCTCCGCCGTGGACCAGCAGGGCCGCATCTACCTCGCGGCGCACCGCGTCGAGAACGTCGCCGTCTCCACGGACGGCGGCCAGTCGTTCACGGTGAAGCCCGTCCCCGACCCGCCGTCGCCGACCGACCAAGGATCGGGGGCCAGCGACGACGTCGTCCAGGTGGCGCCGTGGGGCGAGGTGTTCTACCATGAACTGTGGTCTGACTCGGGCGGCATCCTGGGTGGCGGCATCCACGTCGCCGGCTCGTTCGACGGCGGCGACACGTGGCCCACGAACGTCTTCGTCAGCGTCCGCACGATGCCGACGAGCCGCGCCTTCACCGCCGACCGCCAGTGGCTGGCCTTCCACGGCGACGCGACCGTCTACCTCGTGTTCAACTGCGGCCTGTCGGTCGACATCTGCCTCATGGAGTCCAGCGACCGCGGCCTGACGTGGTCGGAGGCGCGCAACGTCGTGCTGCCGGTCGACCACTCGTTCCCCTCGCCTGCCGGGTTCCCCGCCGTCGGCCCCGACGGCACGCTGCTCGTGCCGTACTTCGCCGACCCGCGCAGCGACGGCACCCTCGGCGCCCGCACGGTGCGCGTCAGCTCCTCCTCCGATGGCGGCCGGACCTGGACGCCGTCGACCGTGTTCACCCACCCCGTGGAGGCCGCCCTCACCGGCGGCGGGTGGCCTGAGAGCACCATCCTCGTGGACGGCACCTGGGTGGCCAGCTGGTCCGACGCGAACGACGCCATGTGGGTCGCCGTGTCGCACGACGAAGGCGCCAACTGGGAAGCCGGCACCAGCGACTCGGCCATGACCGGCCCCATCGGTGGCCATCCGTTCCTGCGCCCGCGCCAAGATGGCGGCTTCGACTCCGTCTGGTTCGGCGAGAAGGGCGTCGGCGCCGGCCGCTTCGACCGCCAGGGGACGCTCTTGTCCGTCGCCCTGTCGGCCGACGAGGGCGGCGGCTACTCCGACTACCCCTTCTTCGACCACGACGCCCAGGACCGCGTCGTCATGCCCTTCATCGGGCCGGACGGCAACGGCCTGCACGTCGCCATCACCAACCGGTGAACGCCATGCACGGACCCCGCCTTGCCACGCTCGTCCTGATGCTCTGCCTTCTCGCCGGCGCCGGGTGCCTGGACTCGGGGTCCGGACCCGCCGGCGGCGCACGCTCCGCGGGGGACCCGGTCGCCCCGCCGGTCCCGCCCGGCACCTACCGCTTCGACGGCTTCGCCCGCGTGGTCACCGACGGGACCTTGGCGCGGCTGGCCAAGGAGATCGTCTACCTGCCGTCCGACCTCGACGGCGTCGACATCGAGGTCACCCTGTGGCGCCCGGACACCAGCGAGCCCGTGCCGGTCCTCGTCGACGCCGGGCCGTACTACGAGCCGGCCGGCGCCATTCCTGCTTACTCCGCGTCGGCCTATGCCAGCGAGGGGGGCCACATCGGGCGCCTGCTCGACAACTTCCTGCCGCACGGCTACGCCGTCGCCGCCGTCGCAGTGCGCGGCACGGCCGGCTCCGGCGGCTGCATGGACCTCATGGGACCGTCGGAGGTCGCCGACCTCAGCCAGGCCATCACCTGGCTCGGCGAGCAGGGCTGGTCGAACGGCAACGTCGCCATGCTGGGCAAGTCGTACGACGGCTCCACGCCATGGATGGTCGCGCTCACCGGCAACCCGCACCTGAAGACCATCGTCCCGATGAGCGGCGTGCCGGACATGTACGAGCTCATGTTCCGCAACGGCACCAGCGAGGCGCGCGGGCCGTTCCTGCTCAACGACCTGTACTACTCCTTCGCGCTGCGCGAGCCGTCGACCGAGGTCGGCGACACGGGAGAAGCGCAGCGCCGCGTCCGCCACACCGCCGAAGGCGTGCCTTGCACCGACCACTTCTACGGCCAGCTCGCCGCCGCGACGGCCGGCATCGAGGGCAGCCGCGACTCCTTCGGCTACTGGGCCGACCGCAATCTCAAGCCCGGCGTCGCCGCGAACTACCACGGCAGCATCCTCCTCGTCCAAGGCCTGCAGGACTGGAACGTCGACCCTGGCCTCAACATCCCGTGGATCGAGGACCTCAACCGCAGCGGCGTCTTCGTCCACCAGATGCTCGGCCAGTGGGGCCACAACTATCCGGACGACGCCGACAGCGGCGCCAACGCGCGTTGGGACTGGGCCGAGATCGAGCTGCGCTGGTTCGACTTCTGGCTCAAGGGCCAGGGGACCGTCGCCGGCCTCGGGCCCGCCGTGCAGGTGCTTGACGCCTCCGACCGCTGGCGCGTCGAGGACCATTTCCCGCCGCGCGACGCCGCGTGGACGTCGTACAACCTTTCGTCCGGCAACCAGCTGGTCAAGGGACCCGCGAGCGGAGGCAACGACGTCCTGGTGCCGGTGGCCGCTAGCGCGGATGGGGTCCCCGTGCCGCCGGCGAGCGCCGCCGACTTCCTCCTGCCGCCTTCCGACCGCGACCTCCTCGTCTCGGGCCTGCCGAAGGTGCACGTCACCGTCACGCCTGCCGGCGCGGCCGGAAGCGTCGCGGCGTGGCTCTACAGCGTCGCCCCTGACGGGACGGAGACGCGCATCGGCTGGACGATGATGAACCTGCGATTCGCCGACGGCACGACGCAGGCCAAGGAGGTCACGCCCGGCGAGCCGCTTCTTTTGCGCATGCAGATCCAGCCGATGGACGCCGTCGTCCCTGCCGGCCACCAACTCATGCTGCGCGTGTGGCAGTTCCGCGACGACGACGGCGCGCAGAGCCGCCTTCCTGCGGTCCCGCCGTCGCCGCTCACGTTGGACTACGGGCCGGAGATCCACAGCGTGCTCGAGCTGCCCACCATCGAGCGGCCGGCCTCGGCGTACTTCACGCCGCCGCAGCAGGGCTAGACGTAGTTTCCGCCGAGGGTCAACCATTCGCCGAGGGCCGCTGGAGCGGCCCGAGGCGTCGCGCAGGCTCGTTGGAAACGGGCCGGAGCGAGCGAGGGGGTTGAGGGGGAGCGCAGCTCCCCCCTGATTGATGCAAACTGAAACGGGTCCGGCCAAGCGCCGAGCGAAGCGAGGCGCGAAGGCTGATCCCGTTTCAGACTGGAAGGTCGGAGGGCCGCCCGTCGGGCACGTCGGGGCCGCCCATGTGCTCCACCGGGGCGTACGCCGGCCGCGGGCCGACGGCCGGCGCCGCGGCGCGGCTGGGCGGGGGCGGCGGCAACTCGACGCGAAAGCGCGAACCCTGGCCGGGCCCGGCGCTGCTGGCGCTGATGTGGCCGCCGTGCCCGTCCACGATGGCCTTGCACAGGTAGAGGCCCAAGCCGAGGCCAGGCGTGCTGCTGCCCTGGGGCCGGCCGAACGCGGTGAACAGCCGCGCCTGCTGCTCCGGCGTCATGCCTGCCCCGGAGTCGTGCACCTCGAAGACGGCGGATCCCGCGGGAGAGCGGAACAACCGGACGTCGATGGCGCCGCCCTTCGGCGTGAACTTCAGGGCGTTGGAGAGAAGGTTGTCGACGACCTGGTCGAAGCGCTCGCCGTCGATGGGGACCGCCAGCGGCGCCGCCGGAAGGTCTGGCCTCAGCTGCACGCCGCGCTGTGCCGCCACCGCCTGGTGCGCCTGCACCGCGCCGGCGACGCGCGGCCCGATGTCGGCGACCTCGGTGGACTGCACGATGCGGTGCGTCTCGGCGAGCGCCATGAGCCGCACGTCGCGCGAGAGCGACTCGAGGCGGCCGATGCTGCGGTCGATGGCCTGCCACGCCTTCTCCAGGTTCGCGGCCGCCCCGTCGCGCAGCAGGCGCACCTGCACCTTGAGCGGCGACAGCGGGTTGGCGATCTCGTGGCTGATGAAACGCAGCAGTTGCGTCTTGAAGTCGTCCGTGGCCTCGAAGTCGGCGACGAGCCGGCGGTTCTCGCGCAGGACCCTCACGGTGCGGACCGCCATGAGCGCCACCATGCCGATGAGCAACAGGGCGAGCTCGAACGTCAGGCCGCGGCCGACGACGGCCTGGTAGCCGATCACGAGCAGCGCGACGGCCACCAGCAGATGGAGGACGACCTCGGGCCAGAGCCGGCGAGGGCGGGCCTTGTTGGCGGCGGGATCGCGCGCGGCCCCTGGCGCTGCGGCCCCGACCGGCTCCATCGCCTCCACCACCTGGCGGTCCATTATAAGCGGGATTGCCCGAGTCGGGCCAGGCCGCCCGTCCCTTTAAGGGCCCGAACGCCTGGGCAGCCCGGAATGGGTACGGCCGCCGCTGGGACCAAGGTGGAAGTCAACCACTCGCGGTGCATCTCCTGCGCCGGCTGCGTCGGCGTGTGCCCCGTGGACACCATCACGCTTCGCGAGCTCAACCTCGTCGTCGAGCAGGACCCCTGCATCTCCTGCGGCCTCTGCATCCAGATGTGCCCCGTCGGAGCGCTCACGCCGGGCCCCGGCTACGGGTCCGCTCCTACGCCCAAGGTCAACCGCGTCCTGGTGGTCCACTGATGGTCCGCGACGTCGCCGGCACGCCGGCCATGACCTTGACCGACAAGCCGCTCGTGTCGCTCAAGCCGGGCACCATCCCGCGCGCCGTCGACATGAACGTGGACGTCCTCGTCGTCGGCCTCGGCCCCGGCGGCCTCATCGCCATGCGCGAGTTCGCCAAGCAGGGCTTCACGGTCCTCGGCATCGACCGCAAGCAGGAGCTCGGCTGGCCCAAGCGCTGCGCCGAGGGCGTCTCCGACGAGGGGCTGGCGTTCTGCGGCGTCAAGCCCGATCCGGCCTGGGCCTACGGCCGCATCGAGGGCGCCGCCATCTACAGCCCCTCGGGCAAACGTGTCATCCTCGAGGACAAGTCGACCTACGGCTGGGTCGTGGAGCGCAAGATCTTCGAGAAGCACCTGGCCCGCGACGCCATCCTCGCCGGCGGCAAGATCATGGTCAAGACGCAGGCCGTCAGCCTTCTCCGCAAAGCCGGCACGAACGGGTCCGAGGGGCCCGTCGCCGGCGTGCGCGCCGAGTTCATGGGGACGCAGTTCGACATCCGCGCCAAGCTCACCATCGGCGCCGACGGCATCGACTCCTTCATCGGCAAGTGGTCCGGCCTCAAGACGCTCAACCGCGTCCGCGACTACCACGCCGGCTTCCAGTACGAGATGGTCGGCGTCACCGGCTACGAGGAGAAGTGGCTGCACCTCTACTTCGGCGAGGACGTGGCGCCCAAGGGCTACGCCTGGATCTTCCCCAAGGGCAAGGACGTCTCCAACGTCGGCATCGGCATCCTCGCCAAGGAATCCGAGTGGGGCAACCGCGCGCAGGACTACCTCGACCGCTGGATCGAGCGCAACCCCCACATGTTCCAAAAGGCCAGCATCACCGAGATCAACGGCTCGGGCATCCCGGTAAGTTCCCGCGTCCCCGAGCCCGTCGGCGACGGCGTCATGCTCGTCGGCGACGCCGCGCAGCTGGTGAACCCCAACCACGGCGGCGGCATCATCATCGCCATGCGTGCCGCCCTCATCGCTGCGCGCGTCGGAGGCGCAGCCCTGCGCAAGGGCGACGTGTCCAAGGCGCAGCTGCAGCCCTACGTCACCGAGTACTGGACGAAGGACGAGGGCGCGGTCACCGAGAAGCTCCTGAAGATGCGCTACTTCTTGGAGAACCTCACCGACCGCGACTTCGAGCGCCTGGCCGACATCCTCGACGGCGAGACCGTCATGGAGGTCGCCAACGCCAAGTTCCCCACGTTCGTCAAGCTCCTCCTAAAGCACTTCCCGACCCTGGCGCCCCTGGTCCGCAAGTACATCCTCGCCGTCAAGCAGCTCGAGGAAGAGAAGGCCAAGCGCGACTGGGACGAGGTCGACGACCTCCT
>JAXDQQ010000177.1:0-3921 GCA_034667805.1 Thermoplasmata archaeon
GCACGAGGCCGATGTGGTAGGCAGCCTGGACCTGGTCGCGCAAGCCGTCGAGGCCTGCGATCTCGACCTCGCCGGCGTCAGGACGGACGAAGCCCGTCACGCACTTGGTGAAGGTCGTCTTGCCGGCGCCGTTGGGGCCGAGGAAGCCGAAGACCTCGCCCTTCTGGACCTCGAGGTCGAGGCCGGCCAGGGCGACGATGTTGCCGTAGGTCTTGCGCAACCCACGGGTCCGCAGCACAACGCTCATTCGCGTTCCGGAGCCAGCGAGCGCTATACAGCCTTGTTCGTCGGCCTATCGGGCAAGGCGTCGCGGTGCGCCTCCGGCGCCGGGTCTCCTCAAGACCTCTGGCGCCTCCTCAAGACCTCTGGCGCCTTCGGCGCAACAGAGGTCTCGCGGATGCTCTTGGCCTTCGACAACACAGACGGGCCTGGAGGCGGCTGCACGACGCACGCTGCGTTCCACGTCCTTCTGGCGTTGCCGGAGCTTGCCCTCGCCGGCATGCCGCGCCTCGTGCGGCTCAACCCGAACGTGCCGTGGAAGACGCGCGGCAACGCCGCGGTCGTCCTTCCGCTTGTCCATCCCGCGGGGCCGCAGGTGCGTGTCGGCGAGCTGCGCGGCCGCGAGGTCCTGGCCTTTCCGGAAGGCCGCCCGGCTGAGCCGGGCCAGGACGTCCTCGAGCGCGCGTGGAAGGCGCTCACGGGGCTGGCGCAGCCGGAAGCCTTGCCCGGCGTCGTCATGTGCCGCCAGGCGCCGCCCGCGGCGCTGTACTGGACGGCCGTCCGCACGTTCGTTCCCCCTGGGGAGGCGCGGGCGGCGGCCGACGAACTGGACGTCCTGCACCGCGCCGCCGGCGACGGACGCGGCCTCGTCGGGAGCCTCGCCGCGGCGGCGTGGCCCGGGCCGCCCAGCTCCTTCGAGGTCATCGCGTACCGCGAGCCGCAGCGCTGGGGCAAGGCGCGCGATCTCGACCCGGCTCCGCTCATGGGCCTCGACGCCACTGGCGCGACGTTCCACACCGTGGACCCCGTCGCGCGCAAGCTGACCTGCGTGCCGCGCACGCCGGATCCCGTCTTGTGCGGACTGCGCGGCCGCGACCCGGAACGATTGCTGGCCGCGGCCATCCCTGCCTTGGCCCTCGCGGCGCGCGAACCAGTGGACGGCTGGCTGCTGTGGGCGAGCAACCAGGCCAGCGGCGACCACGTCACGGCCGTCGCGGCGCTGGGCGAAGCGCCAGCGTTGGGGACTGTGCAGGTCGAGGCGGAGGTCGTGGCTCCGGCCGAACGGCGGCAGGGCGGCCACGCCTACGTGGCGCTGCGCGACGGTTCGGGCGTGCCTTTCGAGGCAGTGGCGTTCGAGCCGACGCATGGCTTCCGCGACGCGCTCTCCGCGCTGTTGCCGGGCGACCGCGTCGTGGTCGTCGGCGCCGCAAGCGACGGGCTGGTCAAGCTGGAGAAGCTGCGCATCGTCGCGCCCGTGGCGCATCGCATCAAACGCAACCCTCTCTGCCCGGATTGCGGGCGCCAGATGCGATCGAAGGGGCCCTCGACCGGGTTCAGGTGCAGCGGCTGCAAGGCGCGGCTGCCGCCGTCGGCCCTGGAGTGGACGGAATCGCCGCGCGGCATCGGGACGGAATGGCACGAGCCGCCCGTGATGGCGCGGCGGCATCTCCACCGGCCGGCCGGCTGGGACGGTCCCCGCGTGTTGCCCGGTCTGCCGGTCGGCTAGATCGCTTCGACCCGGAAGTCGTCGAAGGCCGCGATCGTGTTGCCGCGCACGAAGGGCCCGACGCGGCCGTGCCGGGCAGCGTCCGCCGGCAGGTCGTAGTCGATGACGAGGGTGTTGCCGTCGAACGCCTTGACATGCTCGCCGCTTGATTCGACGCGCAGGTCGACCCAAGCGCCCACTTCGGGGTTCGTCGTGGGCGGCGTCACGCTGGCGGCATCCTGCTTCTGCCGGTTGCCGTCGACCATCGTGAAGAGGTGCCAGCCCTGTTCGCTGGCGCTGTAGCGGATGATCTGGTAGTTCTCGTCGTCGAAGTAGTGGAAGACCAGCCCGGCGCCCTGGGGGTGCTCGCCGCTGATCATCTTGAACGAGACCGCGGCCTCGAAGTCCGTGTACGAGCCGGGCGCGGTGATGGAGCTGAGCCCGACGTCGGCGTCGCCGGCGCCTTCGAGGACCTTCGGGTGCGCGGTGTCGCTGGCGTTGTTGGCGTTGCCCCAGGCGCCGCGGTTGAATTGCCAGCTGGGCGGGCGGGCGCCGACGGCGAGGCCGTCGAAATCCTCCTCGACCGTCTTGGCGATGGTCTGCTCCGACGTGGCCGACGTCGTGGTGGAGGTGTCGCCGTCCCCGTTGCCGGAGCAGCCGGCGAACAGGGCAGCAACGAGCAGGGCAAGCGTCGAGGACGGCACTCGGGCCATGCGGTCGGACCCGAGGGCCGCTATTTGGCTGTTCTTCACTTTTCGACACTCGGCATCGTTTGGTGGGCCGGACGATGGGACCGTGGGGCTTTTTCCCAGCCGGTCCATCGCCGCGCATGCGCATGGCGTTGCTGGCCACCACCCTGTTCGCGGCCACGGCGATGGCGGGCTGCTCGGACGACGACAAGACCGTCGACGTGGGCGGCGTGCAGGTCCGCAGCATCGCCATCCACATCGGCTGGAACGAGGACGGCCAGGGCCAGTACATGGAGCCCAGCAGCATCCGCGTCAAGCAAGGCGACAAGGTGCAGTTCGTCGTCACGAACGACGACGACCCCGCGAAGGACTACAACGGCAACAAGAGCGGCAAGGACAACTTCCACGACGTCGCGCTCCTCGACTACGACGGCGACGGCGACGGCATCAAGGAGACCATCGAGCACGAGGTCCCGGCCGGCCAGACAGAGACCACGAGCCTGAAGGGCAAGCCGTACTTCGTGGCCTCCGAGAAGGGGACCTTCCGCATCGTCTGCGAAGTCCGCACCGTTCCCAGCCACGATGCGCTGGGCATGCACGCCGAATTCATCGTCGAGTGATGGCCATGGCGAAGGCAAAGGACCCCATCGTGGAGTTCGAGGAGGAGCCCGTGGACACGAGGAAGCGCCTGCCGCGCGTCCCCGCGGTGCCCGAGGCGGCGCACGGACGGGCCGACGACCCGTTGCGCCTCGGCATCGCCATCGGCATGCTGGTCGTCGCCATCGCCCTCGGCGCCCTCGTCGGACTCACCGCGGGCCCGTGGGCGGCCGGCGAAGGCGAAACGGAGGCGGCCGAGTTCCTCGGCGGCTTCAACGGCATCACGCCGCTGATCCTCGGGAGCGCGACCCTCTTCCTCGGCTGGGCGCTCTCAGGCCGCTGGCTGCTCAAGCCGCTCGGCGACACGCTGCGCCGCCACCGCGTCGGCATCCACACGTGGACGAGCCTGGCCGCGCTCGCGATGGTCTTCATCCACACCGTCGGCCTGCTGGCGCGCCAAGACACGCGCGGCTGGGCCTCGGGCGCGGCCTCGGCGCTTCTCTTCGTCGCTCTCTTCGCCACCGGCTGGTGGCGGCCATACTACGTCCGCGCCTGGGGCCTGCGCACTTGGCGCTGGGTGCACTGGGAGCTGGCCGTCGGCGCGCTCCTCCTGGGCTTCGAGCACTGGCTCATCATCGAGCACGGCAAGGAATTGGCGCTCAAGGCGGCCGGCGCCGCCTAAGGCCAGTCGACCTGCGTCCACACCGCGTACGCCAGCGTCACGATCCCGACGACGAAGAACAGGAGGGCGGACCACGCCGCGCGGCGGCGCGGGTCCATGCGGCCGACGAGAAGGGAGCCGACCCACACGGCAAGCAGGGAACTGAGCGCCAGGGCCGCGAAGGCCCCGAGCCCGGTGGCGACGACCCGGCCGCTGGAGGCCGCCAACGCCGCCGTCGCCAATTGGGTCTTGTCGCCCATCTCGGAGAC
>JAXDQQ010000178.1:0-8394 GCA_034667805.1 Thermoplasmata archaeon
CGGCGCGCCGTAGCCGAGGAAGTCGCAGGCGACGCGCAGCTCCGCCTCGTTGACGAAGAGCGCGTCGCACAGGCCCAGCATGCCCTCGAAGCTGCGCGCGTCGTACTGGAAGGTGATCTCCTGCCCCGGGTCGAGGGCGACCTGGACGCCGGCCTTGCGCGCCGCGTCGGCGATGCCGGCGTACGCCAGCGGGTCGCCGGTGGCGACGTGCAGCCAGCCTCCGGCCGCCAGGCCTTCGATGAGCGCGGGCTTCGGCGGGTTCTCCGCCATCGCCGCCATCGCGCCCTGGTCCATGGCGAAGCACTGCCGGTCGAGCAGGTCGGTCAGGATGGTGCACATCGGCGTGCGGCCGCCTTTGGCGACGTCCAGGTAGGTGAGGTCCACCCCGTCCTCCTCCAGGGCCTGGCGCCAGTTCGTCGGGAAGTCGTCGCCGACGCGGCTCCATAGCCTGGCACCGACGCCGAGGCCGGCGGCGTGGCGGGCGATGTTGCACGCGGTGCCGCCCCAGACGGTGCGGCGGTCGAGGACGGGGACGCTCTGGCCGGCCTTGGGGAGCTCCTTGACGTGGAGCTGGACGTCGATGTTGGTGTGGCCGCAGACGGCCAGGAACGGCTTGCCGGTCATGACGGCGCTCCCGGCCAAACCGCGGATCTCGCGGAATCTCGCGGAACCGAGCCGCTGTCCGCGGGTTCCGCGGGTTCCGCGGTTCGGTCCGTCGGGCGTCGGGTCAAGTGCCGTGCTCCCACGTGGCCAGGTACTCCTTCTGCGCCTTCGTGAGCTCGTCGGTCTTGATGCCGAGCGTGACGAGCTTCAGTTTCGCGACCTCGGTGTCGATAGCCGCCGGGATCTCGTGCACCCCGGCGCCCAGCGCCTTGTGGTTCTTGACGAGGTGCTCCATGCCGAGGGCCTGGATGGCGAAGCTCATGTCCATGATCTCGACGGGGTGGCCCTGGCCGCTCGCGAGGTTGACCAGGCGTCCGTCGGACAGGAGATGGAAGACGCGGCCGTCCTTCTGCGTGTAGGCCGTGACGCCGGCGCGCACGGTCTCCACCGTCTTGGCCGACTTTCTCAGCGCGGCGATGGAGATCTCGTTGTTGAAGTGGCCCGCGTTGGCGAGGACCACGCCGTCCTTCAGGTTCGGCACGTGGCGGCCGTCGATGACGTCCAGGCAGCCCGTGGCGGTGATGATGAAGTCCGCCGTGCGGCAGGCGTCGGCCATCGGCGCGACGTGGTGGCCGTCCAAGCGGGCCTCGATGGCCTTGACGGGGTCGATCTCCGTGACGGTGACCGTGGCGCCGAGTCCCTTGGCGCGGGTCGCGATGCCGCGGCCGCACCAACCGTAGCCGGCGACGACGACGTCCTTGCCGGCGATGAGGAGGTTCGTGCCGTGGAAGATGCCGTCGAAGGTGGATTGGCCCGTGCCGTAGCGGTTGTCGAAGAGGTGCTTCATCTGAGCGTCGTTGACGTTCAGGATCGGCACCTTCAGCTTCTTGTCCTCGTGCATCGCCTTGAAGCGCAGCACGCCCGTCGTCGTCTCCTCGGCGCCGCCCTTGAGCTTCTTCAGCAGGTCGGTGCGCTTGGTGTGGATGAGGAAGCCGAGGTCGCCACCGTCGTCGATGACGAAGTCCGGCTTGCCGTCGAGGACCCATTCAAGGCAGGCGTAGTACTCCTCCTTGGTCTGGCCCTTGCGCGCGCGCGTCTCGAGCCCGTGGTGGCCGTTGAGCGCGAGGACGACGCGGTCGTCGGTCGACTCCGGGTTGCAGCCTGCAAGGCGCACCGTGGCGCCGCCGGCCTCCAACGCAAGGGCGAGGTTGGCGGTCTTGGCCTCAACGTGCAGCGCCATGCCGATCGACAGCCCGGCGAACGGCTGCTCGTCCTCGAAGCGCGTGCGGATGGACGACAGGACGTCCATGTGGCGGCGCGCCCAGGCGATGCGCAGGACGCCCTCGTCGGCCAACGCCTTGTCGTCCTTCGGGACCAGCTGCAGTCGAGGGGCCGACGCGGCCACGGATTTCGCCACGCGCGAGCGAGCCGGAGGCCGTCCAAAAGCGTGATGGGGACGCGCGTCGCGGTGGCGCGGATGCACTTCTCACCCCCAGAAGGCGCGGACGCCACCGGCTAAATACCGCGAAGCCTAGCCGAGGCCACTTGGCACGCCGTCTCCGCTCCCCGCGCATCCCGAACATGACCGGTGCCCCCCGCGTGCCCAAGCACAACGAGGCGAACCGGAACTCGCGGGAGTCGCGCCAGCGCGAGAAGATGCTCGACCAGTCCAAGGCGAACTATTTCAAGTACGAGATGCAGGACTATCTCAAGACCACTGCCGTGGCCCCGGAGATGCAGCCCTCGCTCATCCAGACGCTGTGGGCCAAGGGCTCGCGCGACTCCGTCACCGAGGCGAAGGTGTGGCTCAGGGAGAAGGTCAAGGAGAAGGCCGTCGACGCTCCGACGCAGGCCAAGCTCCTCTCCATCATCGACCGCTACTCGACGTGGCGCTAGTCGCCGCGCCGCGAACGCCTCCGCCGATCGCCGCTATCCGAACGCCGTCGGGCCCGATGCTTCGTCGTCGGCTTTGCTCGCCTTGAGCACCTTGTAGGAGCGCCGGCCGTCGAGGGCGAGGCTGTACATCGTCGTCGTCAGGAACAGGCTCGTGATGAGCGCCACGGCATCGCCGAGCGTGAAGGCTTCATGGGAGTGCAGGACCAGGTCCACCAGCTTCCAGCCGAAGACCGCCATGAAGAGGAACGTGCAGGCGTAGAACGCCTTGGCGAACCGCGCGATGGAGGCGTCGGGCTCGTCGAGCCAGCTCTGCAGGAAGCCCATGGCCCGTCCAGCCCCCGCCGGGGCCATAAGCCGAGTGCTTTCACCCTCCCCGGGCCAGCCATCGAATACCCTCCCCGTCCTCTGGAGCCTATGGCCCGAATGGTCCTTGCAACCGGCTCCTGCCCCTCCTGCGGCCGCTCCGTCACCCGCACCGTCTCGTCGCACCACGGACTCGCGACCGAGGCGTACCACTGCCCCGTCCACGGCCGCCGCACGGCGTCCTCCGACGCGTCGACGGTGGCCGACTGGGTCGCCGCCCCCACGATGGTGACCCTGCGCGAGATGTACGACACCGTCGCGCCCCGCATCGGCGGCGTCGACTGGCTCGTCTGAATAGCCCCACGACAAGGCCTAAGAACGGTGGCGCTGGCTGTGCCGCATGCGCATCCTCCTGGCCGTCGCCATGGTCCTCCCG
Source organism: Thermoplasmata archaeon (assembly GCA_034667805.1). Taxonomy (GTDB): domain Archaea; phylum Thermoplasmatota; class E2; order JACPAO01; family JAHFTW01; genus JAHFTW01. Next base: position 3,239 of record JAXDQQ010000178.1, read on the forward strand.
CTCCTCGCCGGCTGCATGGCCGACAAGGACGACCCGGCCGCCGCCGTCGTCGCGCCTCCCCTCACGGTCGAGGACATCCAGGTGCCGGACGGCGCGACCCTCGAGCCCATCGTCGGCGGGTTCGCCGCCATCTGGCCGAACGCCGCCTTGCCGTTCTCGGGCACTGTCACGGTGCCGGAGCACGCCACGATGGTCCGGCTCGTCTCCGAGGCCAGCGGCACGGGCGCCGTCGGCATGACGAACGCGGAGACCGGCCGGCGCCGCTGCAACAACCCCACCGTGGAGTCGTTCAGCGACTCCTTCGCGGTGCCGAAGTCCTGCTCGAGCGCGACGGCCTTGGACGACCCCGGCATGGAATGGACCGTCGGCGTCTCCGGCAGCGGCTCCGGCAAGGTCCGCGTCGAGTTCCTCTCCACGCCGCTCGACGGCCTGCTGGCCGATCTTGACCTGTCGCTCATCTCGCCCCCCAGCCTCGGCGTGCAGCCCACGACCGTCCAGTTCATCCCGAGCTTCGACGGCGTCCTCCTGCGCGTCGAGGTCACCCTGCCCGAGGGCTCCGGCCCGTGGCCCGTGGTCATCGAGTCGAGCCCCTACCACGACGACGGCATCCGCTTCGAGCCTGCCTCCTACGCCTACTTCGTCGAGGACTGGGCGCGACGCGGCTACGCCATCGTGACGGCCGACGTGCGCGGCTTCGGCGACTCCGGCGGCTGCGTCGAGGTCTGGGGCCCCAACGAGCAGGCGGACCAGAAGTTCCTCGTCGAATGGTCGGCGGCCCAGCCCTGGAGCGACGGCAACGTCGGCTTCTACGGCCAGAGCTACGTCGGCACCACACCGGTCGAGGCCGCCGTGCAGGCCCCGCCAGCCCTCAAGGCCATCATCGCCGTGGCGCCCGTGATCAACTCCTACGAGGACTGGCACTTCGGCGGCGTGCCCAACGGCGAATCCACCGGCAGCCCCGCCGCGTACCAGGTCCTGACCGAAGGCACCGTCACCGGCCTGCCGGGCGCCATCCAGGAGCAACGTTTCCGCACCGACCCGGTGCAGCTGGCCAACAACGCCGCCAATGGCCTTTGCGACCCGACGCTGGCGGCCCGCGCCAACGACCCGCGCGCCATCTACGACTCCTTCTACGAGGAGCGGAACTTCAAGCTCCGCGCGGACAAGGTGACGGCCGCCGTCCTCTACACCGAGGGCTTCGAGGACGCCAACGTCAAGGCCGCCATGATCCCCGGCTGGTTCAACGACCTGCGGTCGCCGAAGCTGGGGCTCTTCGGCCACTTCGTGCACCAGCACCCGCCGCGCCTCGACTGCGAGACCCTCATGGTCGCGTGGATGGAGCAGTACCTGAAGGGCAAGGCCATCGGCCTCGAGGCGCTGCCGAAGGCGGCCATCCAGGTCGACCGCGAGACGGAACGGCTGGCCGGGGAGTGGCCGCCGTCGCAGCCCATCAACGCGACCCTGTGGCCGGACCTCGCAGGCAACAGCCTCGGGACCACGGCTGGCGACGGCTCGGCCGAGATCGTCCTCGACCACAGCGGCATGCTGGGCCAGGCGGCGACGCAGCGGACCTACAAGGGAACGCTCGGCCAGGACGTCTCGCTCGCCGGGTCCGCCACCCTGCACGTCGCCGGCTCGCTGGCGGGGGCCTCGACGGCCTACGTCATGGCCGAACTCTACGAAGGCAACAGCCTCGTCACCTTCGGAGAGTTCAACCTGGCCCACAACGCGGACCACACGCAGTACACGCCGGTCGTGCCGGGCCAACCCATCTCGGTCGACATGCCGTTCCGGCCGACGGAACGCATCCTCAAGGCCGGCAGCGAGCTGACCCTCGTCCTGCGCGGCGTGGCCGTGAGCGAAGCCACCGACCCCGGCGGCATCGCCGGCGTCCGCTTCACGTTCACGGGCGGCGCCGAGGGGACGATGTTGACTCTGCCCGGCGTGGCCTTGTCGGAGTACCAGCCCATCGCGCTGAGCGCCCAGCCTTAGGCGAACCTAGGCCAGCGGCGGCGTCGGGAAGATTGCTGGACTTTGCCACCGGGGCTCGCGGCGCCGTTCCTGTTTCACGACGGATCAACGTCTTCCTCCGCCGACGCCGACCGCTTCCAGGCCATCATGGTTGAGTATCGGCGCGCGAAGCGCGCCTGGCGGCGCGATGCGCCGCCACTTTCCAATTTATTGTGGGCCAAGTCGTTTGTAGTGGTTCACGCCGACCACGCCGACGACGGAAGGAGGTTGAACGGCGTTCGGGGAATCGAACGGGCCCTGCCAACCGGTCTTGAGCCCAACCCTTAAGAGGCGGGCCGGCACGGGAAGCCCGTGGCCCACCCCCTAGGAGGTCCGACCCTCAGCGAGAAGCCGCTTGCCGAGCACGGCCTCGGGGAGAAGTACGCGGGCTCCAGGCACGTCGGCGTCCTGCCCATGGGCTGCATCCAGTGCCGCGAGGGCGCCAAGCTGGTCCTCTTCGTCACCGGCCTGTGCGACAAGGAGTGTTTCTACTGCCCGGTGAGCCGCGACAAGATGTACCGCGACGTCATGTTCGCCAACGAGCGGCCCCTGCACGTCGGCAGCGGCGACTGGTCCGCGCTGCTCGACGAATGCCGCCTCATCGACGCCAAGGGCGCCGGCATCACGGGCGGCGACCCCATGGTCGTCCCCGACCGCGTCGCGTCCGCCATCCGCGCCATGAAGGCCGAGTTCGGCGCCCACTTCCACACGCACCTCTACACGAGCTGCGCCTTCGACCTGCGCGAGATCGCCAAGCTGAAGGCCGCCGGCCTCGACGAGATGCGCTTCCATCCCGACGTGCGCGACTACGCCCGCATGCAGGACTCCTGGCACCACGCCGCCATCGCGGAGGCCCTCAAGGTCGGCCTCACCGTCACCATCGAGATCCCCTGCGTCCCCGGCAAGCAGGACGACATCGTCGCGATGGCCAAGTACCTCGAGGCCGCCGGCGCGCACGGCCTCAACATGAACGAGCTCGAGTTCAGCGACCCAAACATCGCGAACCTGAAGCGCTTCGGCTACACCCCGGCCAACGACGAGACGCAGAGCGTCGCCGGAAGTCGCGACACCGCCCTCGCCGTCCTCGAGGCCTGGAAGACCCACTCGGCGGGCCGTGGGCGCCCCGCCAATGGGTTCGCCGTGCACTTCTGCAGCAGCCCCTACAAGGACGCCATCCAGCTCATGCAGCGTTTCCGCCGCCGCGCCTCCAACGTGGCGCGCCCGTTCGAGGAGCAGACCGAGGAGGGCACGCTCGTCTTCGGCGTCCTCGAGCCGCACATCGGCGTCGAGGCCGGCGAGGTCGCCGAGCGGCTGCGCTCCGAGTTCGAGGTGCCCGCCGAGTGGGTCGCCGTCGTCGGCGACCGCGTCGAGACGGCCCCCTGGGTCGCCGAGGAGCTGGCCGAGGACGGTGTGCACGACGACCTCGGCTGCAACGCGTGGCTGAGCGAGGTCCATCCGACGTCCGAGCGCGTCGAGGTCGAACGCGTCCCGTTGCCGCAGCGTCCCGAAGGCGCGGAAGCCGCCTGAGCCGCGGCTAAGGCGCCGGCTGCTGCGGCGGTTCCGTCGGCGGCGCCTCGTCCGGCGTGGTCGGCTCGGCCGGCGTCGCGTCGGGATCCGGCGGCGTCTCCTTTTCCCGTTCCGCCTTGGTCTGCGGCGGTCCGGGCTGCACATATGGCGCCGTCGTGGCCGCCGTGAAGAAGGATTTCTTCTCCGCCTCGTCCCACTTCTTGAGCTGGACCGTCGCGGGCGCGGTCACCGGCCGTTCGGTGCCCATCCACTTGCGGGCGAGGAGCCCGACGCCGGCCAGGACGGCGGGGACGAGGCTCGCGGCGATGGTGATGCCGAGCGTGGGCCCGACGGCGTCGGGGAACTGCGTGGCGCGGTCGAGGAACAAGGCGCCCGCGAGGTAGAGCAGGCAGGCCAAGGCGGCTTCCCACACGAAGGCGAGGCGGCCGACCTGGTAGGCCAGCGCGATCCAGCCCAGGACGGCGGCGATGATGGCGACGCGCATGCACACCGTCTGCACCGTCGGGTACACCGGCAGCAGCGACGCGAGCACCAGGCCGGCGAGGACGAGGCCGCCCGCGAGGAGCAGCAATGGGATCGCCGACGGGCGCACGGGGACCCACTTGACGACGCCCAGCTGGCCGATGACGGCGCCGACCACCGCAAGGGCGGCGGGCAAGCCGGCGAGCAGGAACGGGCCGCCGACGGCCACCTCCCAAGCCATGCTGAACCCTTCGCGCGACTGCGCCCACCCGGTGCCGCCCTGGGGCGCCACGATGAGCAGGGGGATGAGCATGAACGGGACGGCCATCCAGAGGTGGCGGCCGGCCGAGCCCAGCACGACGGCGGCGCCGCAGTAGAGCACGAGCGCGGCGAGGTTCAGCTGCGGGTCGCCGCCGCCGACGAGCGTGCAGGCCAGGCCGGCGGTGAGCGCGATGCAGCCGACCACGATGAGCATGGCGCGCAGGCGCATCGTGGCGGAGACCAGCACCAGCAGGCCGCCGATGACGAACGTGTATTGCGGCAGGTAGTGGAAGCCGGTGTCGCGGGGGACCAGCGGGCCGACGGCGAGGAGGGCCAGGCCAAGGGAACCCAACGAGGCCTTGACGAAGGAGTCCCAGGTGTCCACGGCGGCTGCGGCGCGGACGGTGTCCTGGGCCATCGCGGCACCACCCCCGGGGCGTTATTTGAGCCTTGCAAACCGGTGCTGACCTGCTGCAGCGGCCGTGCCGCGGCGATCGCGCAGGCTGCGCAGGTCCTGGTGGTGGCGGTCGTACTGGGCCAGGAAGCCGGCGGCCAGGCCGATGCCCGAGCAGGCGACGACGGCGATGAGCCACGAGCGGAGCCACAGCATGGAGTCCGTGCCGCACTCGATGCCGAAGCAGACGCCGGCGACGTCGTGCGTCACCATGGCGTTGGCGAGGCCGAGGCCGCCGCCGATGCCAAGGCCGAGCCAGGCGCCTTCCTCGACGGGGCGCGCGCCGGGCATGCGCAGCAGCAGGTAGCCAGTCGCCAGGCAAGCCGCGGCGAGGACGACGATGGCGGGGAAGCGCAGGTCGAAGGCGAGGACGGCGACCGTGGGCGCTGCCGCCACGGCCTCCAGGCCCAGGATGCGGGCCATCCCTCTCCACACGCCACCC
>JAXDQQ010000179.1:0-6418 GCA_034667805.1 Thermoplasmata archaeon
CGCTGGACGACCCAGCTCGGGCGGGCGAGCCAGGCAACGACGCCGTTGAGGATGGCCAAGGTGAGGGGCACGAGGGCAGGGCCGTACTCCTCGATGCGCAGGTGCGTCACGACGGCGCCGGCCATCAAAAGGGTGAGTCCAGTCGCGGCGAAGAAGCGCAGCCGCGGGACGAGGAGACCGATGGCGCCGGCGACCTCGGCGAGGCCGACGGGGAAGCGGAACCACGCAGGCAGGCCCCACGCCACGAACTGCTCGTCGAAGCGGATGCCGCCGGCGGTCTGGCCGTTGGTCAGTTTTCCGATGCCGGACATGAGGAACAGGAGGGTGAGCAGGACCGAGAGGGACCAGAGGACGATGGTGCGAGGCTTGGAGGCCATGCACGATGCTACACATCCTGTAGTCTTATCCTCCCCAGTCCGTAGCGAAGGAGCCGCTCCCGCGGCCGGGAGTGGACAATTGATATAGGTCAGGGAGCCACTCCTAGGTCCGTAGCATGACACCCAAAGCCGTCGCCGTCGAGGTCCAGCCACCGCAGGCCAAAGGCCAGTCCTCCTCGAGGCCCACCGTCCAGGTCAAGGGTCCTCCCGCCGAGGGCCAATGCGGTCCCGCCGCCGACGGCTGCCTCGGCGAGCTCTTCGGGCTCCTGTCGCAGTCGCACATGATGCAGATCCTCGGCGTGCTCATCTGGCGCTCCAAGGGGCCGGTGCGCTTCGTCGAGCTGCAGACCACGCTGGGCATGAGCCCCAACACCCTCTCCACGCGGCTCAAGGCGCTCGTCGAGGCCGGCCTCGTGACGCGCACGCCGTACAGCACCATCCCGCCCCGCGTCGACTACCAGGCGACCGCCAAGGCGCACGGCCTCAAGCGCGTCTTCAAGGCGCTCCACGAGTGGGCCTCCGAGAACACCCTGGAGCCCGAACCCGAACCAGACACGGCGACCGTCTAGCCGGCCGGCATCGGCACAAGCCGTTTAGCGGGCGGCCGGTTGGTGCGGCCATGCGCATCGGCATCATCGGAAGTGGGGACGTGGGAAGGATCCTGGCAGCGGGCTTCACGGCCAAGGGGCACGACGTGGTCATGGGGGCCCGCGATCCCAAGGCGAAGCTGGCGGACACGAAGCCGGGACAGTACGGCCAGCCGGCGCTTGCGGCGTGGGGCACCTCAAACCCCAAGGTCAAGATCCGGACGTTCACCGAGGCCGCCAAGCATGGCGAGGTGCTGGTCCTCGCGGTGCATGGCGCCGCCATCGCGGAGGCGGTCAAGACGGCGGGGCCGGACAACCTGGCAGGCAAGCTCGTCATGGACACCAGCAACCCCTTGGAGTTCGGCCCCAACGGCCTGCACAAGCACAAGGCCGTCCCGGACTCCTGCCTGCAGGTCGCGCAGCGCGCCGCACCGAAGGGGAGGTTCGTCAAGGCGTGGAACTGCACGCCCGGCGCCCAGATGGTCGATCCCAAGCACGGGCCCGGCGACCAGCTGCTGTGCGGCGACGACAAGGCCGCCAAGGAGCAGGCCGCCAAGATCCTCAAGGAGTTCGGCTGGCGCAGCATCGACGTCGGCACCTCCGACAAGGCGCCCTACGTGGAGGCCACGGCCATCGCCATCTGCAACTACGCGGCGGCGACCAACGACTGGGGCTGGATCGTCAGCCTGCCCGGCCGCAAGAGCTGATCCAGCCGAACCGCAAGGGTTGATTCAGCCGAGCTGCCGGATTCAACGGAGAATCCGCTGAATAAGCGTCGATCCGCTGAATCAGCTAATGGGTCGCTTCGATCGTGCCGAACTTGCCGGACTGGAAATCCTCGACGGCCTGCAGGATCTCCTCGCGCGTCGTCATGACGAACGGGCCGTACTGGAAGACGGGCTCCCGCAAGGGTACGCCGGTCACGAGCAGCAGTTGGACGCCCTCTCCGCCGGCGTGGACCGCGACTTCGCCTGAGCCGGAAAGCACGGCCAGGTTGTGCGCGGGCACGGCCTTGCCGGCCACCGCCGCCGAGCCGTCGAAGACGTAGACGAAGCCTTCGTGTCCCTCGGGGACGGGGAAGGCGATCGACGCATCGGAGTCGAGCTTGGCATGGAAGTACTGGATGGGTGTCCGCGTGTCGATGGCCGCCTTGGTGCCCTGGAAGTCGCCGGCGACGACGCGCACGACGCCGCCCGGGACCGCCTTCTCCGGGATGCTCGACGCCGGGATCTCCTGGTAGCGCGGGCGCATCATCTTGTCCGCCTTGGGCAGGTTGACCCAGAGCTGGAAGCCGTGCAGGCGGCCGCCCTTGGCCCGCAGGTCCGCCGACGGCATCTCGGAATGCACGACGCCGGCGCCCGCCGTCATCCACTGCACGTCGCCCGGACGCAGCCGGCCGCGGTTGCCGTGCGAATCCTTGTGCTCGAACTCGCCGTCGAGCAGCATCGTCACGGTCTCGAAGCCGCGGTGCGGGTGGTCGGGGAACCCGGCGCGGGCACCCGGCTGGAACGTGATGGGCCCCATCTCGTCGAGCATGAGGAACGGGTCGATGCGCGCGATGGACTGGTTGGGGAAGGCGCGCTGCACGACCATGCCGTCGCCCTCGGGGGTGCGGTTGGCGGGGATGACGCGCGTGACGGTCGGGGCCATGGCGCCTAGTCGGCGCCCTTGGTGAAAGCCTCGACGGTTCCGGGCAAGGGAGCGACCTACTCCTTTTCACGCGGAGGGCGCGGAGTCCCGCGGAAAATGATTCCGCGATTTCCGCGCGTTCCGCGTGATGAGGTCGTTCAGCGCGCCTTGAACTCGCCGAGCCAGCCGTCGAACCGCTTGCGGCTGGCGGCCAGCGCCTTGCCTGGGTCGGCGGCGGCGTGCACCGGGTCGAGCGCGCCGGCGTCGGCCTTGAGAGGATGGCTCATGTCGTGCAGCGTCGGGCGCTGCGCCTGGAACAGCAGGCCGATGGGCACCTTGCTGGTGTCGTTGGCGATGGCCATCGCGGCGTTCCAGTCCGACGGGTCGTGGCCATCGACGACGGCCGTGTGCTGCTTGAACCAGTCGAAGGTGTTGACGAGGTTGTACGTCACGCACGGGCTCTGCACGTTGATGAAGGAGAAGCCACGGTGCTTGACGCCGCGCTCGATGAGGTCCACCAGCTGTGGCATGGCGGCCGAATAGCCCTGCGCGACGAACGTGGCGCCGGCGGACAGGGCGAGGGCGAGCGGGTTGAGCGGGGAGGCGAGCGGGCCGAGAGGGCTGGCCTTCGTGCTCATGTCGGTGGGCGACGTGGCGCTCGTCTGGCCCTTGGTGAGGCCGTAGACCTGGTTGTCCATCACGACGTACGTGAGGTCGACGTTGCGGCGCGCGGCATGCAGGAAGTGCGACAGGCCGATGCCGAAGCCGTCGCCGTCGCCGCCCGCTGCGATCACCGTCAGTTCCGGGTTCGCGACCTTGACGCCGGTGGCGAGCGGCAGGACGCGGCCGTGGATGCCATGGATGCCGTAGGTGCGGAAGTAAGCGGTGATGTTCCCGGAGCAGCCGATGCCGGTGGCGAGCACGGTCCGGCTGGGGTCCAGGCCCAGGTTCGCGGCGGCCTTCTGCAAGGCCGTGAGGACGCCGAAGTCGCCGCAGCCCGGGCACCAGATGGGGTCCTTGCCCTTGTAGTCCTTGAAGGTCAGCTTCTGGTTTGCCGGGTTCGCGGCTGGATTCGCCGGGTTCGGAGGCACCGCCGTCGTCATTCTCCGTCACCTTCCAGGAACCGGCCGACCATGGCGTTGCGCGCCATGATGGAGCCGATGACGAGCAGGATGGTCCCGACGCCGCCGATGGAGAAGCCGAGCAAGGGGTTCGCGCCCCACGCCAACGCGGCGCCGCCGATGAAGCAGAAGACGCCGAGTAGCAGAAGCAGAGCGGCGACGGCTTTTCGCGGCCGCGCAGGGCCGACCACATCGGGCGCCATCATGGCAGGGCCTCCAGCACCGAGTCGCTCGGGATGGGACGGCCGTCCGAGATGGCGAGGCTGGTCAGCCGGTCGTGCACGGGCAGTTCGGACTTGACGAGGCGCGCGAGTTGGCCGAAGCCGTTGGCCTCGACGCAAAGGATGGGCGCCTTCGTGCCCAAGGCGGCCTTCACGGCGTCATGCGGGAACGGCCAGAGGAGGCGGATGCCCACGACGCGCGGCTTGCGTCCTGCGGCCCGCAGGCGGTCGGCGGCTTCGCGGCACGCCTCGACGGTGGAGCCCCATGACAGGAGGACGACGTCGGCGTTGCTGGCCTCGCCTTCCACGAGCACGGGGTCGGCCGCCTCGGCGACGATGGCCTGCATGCGGCGCAGGCGGCGCGCCACCATGTCGGCGCGGACCTTGGGGTCCTCGTTGGTGAAGCCGTTGGGGCCGTGCTCCGTGGAGTTGGCGTAGTGGCGCCCGCCGGTCTCACCGGGGATCGACACGCGAACGGGGTGCTCGGTGCCGTCGCCGAAGTAGGCGTTGTACGAGTGGTCCCAGGCGTTGGCCGACGGCAGGAGCGGGTTCGGCTTGCGCACGTCCTGGCGCTTTGCGGCGGCCTCGACGTCGAACGGGACCACCGTCTGCTTGAACAGACTGGCCTGCTGGTCCAAGGCGACGAAAGCAGGAGCGCGGAAGCGTTCGGCGAGGCGGAACGCCTCCACGGTGACGTGGAACGCGTCGGCGACGTCCGTCGGGGACAGGACGATGCGGACGTGCTCGCCGTGGCCGCCGTGCACGAGGTGCCAGAGGTCCTCTTGTCCATGCTTCGTCGGCATCCCCGTCGAAGGACCGGGGCGTTGGCAGTCGACGACGACGATGGGGACCTCGGCCGAGCCGGCGAAGCCCAGCGCCTCCGTCATGAGGCTCAGGCCGGGACCCGAGGTGGCGGTGAGCGCCTTGGCGCCGGAGAACCCTGCGCCGATGAGGAGGTTGACGGCGGCGAGCTCGTCCTCCATCTGCAGCGCCGTGCCGCCGAGCTGCTGCAGCCGCGGCGTGAGGTACTCGAGGATGTCGGAGGCTGGCGTGATCGGGTACGCCGCGGCGACGCGGCAACCGGCGGCCAGGGCGCCGAGGCTCGCGGCCTCGTTGCCAGAGAGCAGGAGGGCCGCGCCCTTCTCGGGCGTGGGAGCGGCGAAGCGCGGTTTGGCGCCGTAGCGCTTCACGGCTTCGTCGTGGCCGGCCTGCAGCGCCTTGCGGTTCTGCTCGACGACCTTGTCGCCCTTGGAGCGGAACTGGTCGTCCACGGCGGCGGACAGCGTGGCGAGGTCGACGCCCATCAGGGCCGACGAGGCGCCGAGCGCGACCATGTTCTTCGCCTTCGCCAGTCCGGCGGCCGTGGCGAGCGCGGTGAACGGGAACGGCTCCATGGCGCAGCCGGAGGCGGAGACGAAGGTGCCGCCTTTCCCCTCGTCGACGAGCAGGAGACAGCCGGGCCCCATGCGCACGTCGAGCCGCGGCAGCACCGTGTCGTTGAAGGCGAGGGCGAGGTCGATGCGGCCGGGCGGGACAAGGCGGCCCTCCGGCGTGAGGCGGACGGTGAACGTCGTGTCGCCGCCGCGGATGCGGCTGGGGAAGTCGCGCTGCGTCGTCGGCCGGTAGCCGAGGCCGGCCAGCGCGCGGGCGAACGTGTCGCCGCCCGATTCGAGGCCTTCGCCGGCGGTTCCCGCGATGAGCCAGGCCACCCCGTGCCCCCCCGTCGCCGACCCTCGTTGCGCCATCTCAGCCAAGCCACGAAAGTCGCAGGCATGAACGCTTGGGTCGCCGCATCCCGCCTGGCGCCCCTTTAGGGTGCGTCAGGTGGTCGTGGCGCGGCCCCGGCCTGCGTCGCCTTGCTGTGGCACGCGAAGGCACCGAGCAGCACGAAGGAGCCGGCCAGGCCCAGGAGGACGCTGAGCTGGGCCTCGCGGACGCGCTGCTTCTCGTAGGATTGGAAGCCGGGGGAACCCGGTTGCGGGGCGTCGGCGTCGCCGAAGCGCGTGAAGGCCAACCAGAACAAGGCCAAGGCGCCGATGAGGAGGAGGACGCTGCCCACGCGAAGCAGGCCGGAGCCGGCGGCCATGCTCAGGCCAACGGCTTGCCGCACTTGGAGCAGAAGGCGGCGGACTCGAGTTCGAGGGACTGGCACGATCGGCAGCGGACCTTGACGACGTCCTTCACCTGCTGCGCCTGCGACATCATCTGCTGCATGTTCATCCCCGGGGGCATCCCGCCCATCCCGCCGAGGCCGCCCATGCCCGGGTTCCCCTGCATTCCGCCCATGCCGCCCATTCCCATGCCGCCCATCATCTTCTTCTTCATGCGCTGCGCCATCATGAAGTTCAAGAGGCCGCCCACGACGACGCCGACGACGCCGAGGATGAGGAAGAACTTCGCGTTGGCCTTGAAGAACGTCACGAAGTCGCCCGCCTGCGAGCCCGGCGGCGCGTACTGGTCGAGGTAGATCGAGTAGCCCGCCA
>JAXDQQ010000180.1:0-3671 GCA_034667805.1 Thermoplasmata archaeon
ACCGTCATCGCCGGCCCGGAGAAGCCGCACGACCGCGACCGAGGCCGCACTCGTCGACAGCAGCATGATGACCGTGGTCGTCCACCCCAGGCCGGACCGTCCTTCCCCCAATCCGGTGAGGAACGACCCGGCGGACCACAGCGGCCAGATGCAGAGCCCCAGGATGATCAACCGCGTCGATCGTTGCTGGTCGCTCGAGCCTTGGCCCAAGTGGCGAGACACCCATGCCGCGAGGATTCCTTGCGACCCTAGGATGATGGCAGCCAACACCAGTCCAACGGATTCGATCGGTCCTTGGGACCCGGACCGGCCCACGACGACGAAAGCGATCCCAAGGGCCACGAGAGACCAGGCGCCACGCAAGATCCTGCGCTCGCTCCCCTCGAGCCTTTTCCGATCCGGATAGGCCAACGCCATGAGGACCAGTCCCGCGATCGAGACGAAATAGGCCAGGTAGGCGGCATCGGAAACTCCCGCCCGCGATGCCGGGTCGTCCGGCGCGGCCGCCCCCGTCAAGTCGCCGAGGCCGGTCGCGAACAGGAACAGGGCGAAGCCTCGGTTCACTGGTGAACCAGGCGAAGCGAAGAACACCCACGCGCCCAAGGCGATCTCGACGAGGCTTGCGGCCACGAACGCCCAATCCCATCCCTCAACGGCCACGGCGGTTCACCCCTGCCTCGAGCTCATGCTGGATCTCGGCGGCGCGGCCGGCGGGGATGGAGAGGTCTTCCGCGAGGCGGAAGAGGCTGACGCGTTCCTCTGACGTCACGCGGCGGTCGCGCATCGCCAAACGCACGGCGTCGCGGTACGAGGCCTCACGACGCGACGATGCTGCGGGAGCAGAGGCCACACCGGCAGGAGCTGCAACGGGCACGGCCTTCTCCGCCAACCGTTCAGCCGCCTTCTGCAACGGGGCCATCGCGAACACCAGCGTGCCGGCGACGCCGATGCCGACGTACGTCGAGCCGAGGGTGTCACCGAAGAACTGTTGGGCCGCCTCGCTCGCGATGAAGAAGACCGCGATGAAGACGGCGGCGATGGTGGACTTGCTAAGGGCGAAGCGGACCTGGACGTCGATGCCCAGGATCTGGTGCTTGAGCACCGCGTAGGCAAGGACCAGGATGGCGAGGATGCGGGCGAAGCCGGAGACGCTGGTCTCGCGGAAGAACGCCGAGAAGACCATCCCGACGAGCGTCGACAGGAGGATGACGAAGACCACGTTGCGCGCGGCGGCTCCGCGCCCGTCGTGGGTGCAACGGAGCCACGCGAGGGCCGTCATGGCCACGGCGAGCATCGCCGCGATGAACAGGGCGCCAGGCGGGTAGTCGCCGGCGGCTGCGAACCGCATCGTCGACCATGCTGCGTACATGCTGGGATAGATGCAGATGGCGCTTGCCATCAATGCCATCTGGTTCCGCTCGTCGCGATCCGTCGCGCGCCGGTACCGGATGGCGAGCAGGATGACGGCGCCCCACATGGCGCCCGCCAGCAGTTGGACGCTTCCGACGGACGACCAGATCGTGAGCTTGGCCAGGCTCGTCGTGCCCGCAGGCGTTTCCGCCACGATGTCCGTCACCGTCCAGATGAAGGGGCCGATGAGCGCGAGCAGCGGCAGGAGCGCCCACGCCCGCGCCCAGCGGTCTCGGTCCGTGATGGTCGTCGGGAACCGGTGGATCAGCATCCAGAGGCCGAAGACGGCGATGAAGGCCAGGAGCATCCGGAGCGCGACCAAGAAGGTGACTTGCGGCGTGATTTCGTACAATTGGCTCCCGGCTGAGAACCGTAGGGCCTCCACCACGTTCCCCAGCGCCGACGACAGCCCGAAGCCGCCCTCGAAGAGCAGGAACCACAGGGGCGCGCCGCGGAACTTCCCGATCCAGGCTACAACGAAGGCGAACAACGTCAGGGCGATGGCCGTGGCGAAGGCGAAGGCGAGGTTCGCGCTCAGCTCGAACGCCATCATCGCGCTCCCTTCCGATATGCGGTCCTCGCCTCGGCACCTTCGGCCCGCGCACGCAAGGGGGGCGGCGCTTGCATGGAGCGCCTTAGGCGACCGCGACCGCGACCTTGTACGAGACCGTGCTGTCCGTCATGCCGCCGGCGGGCGGCGGGATGCCGCCGGGCAGAGGATTCGCCGCGGCCTGCGTGAACTCGACCTTGATCGTCCAGTTGCCATCCGACTCGCCGTCGGCAGGGATGGAGACGACGAGGTCGATGGCCCCGTCGTTCTCGGCCTGGCTCGACTTGGCGGTGAGGTTGCTGCCCACCGGCGGAGTCGCCGTGATCTTCAGGGTGTCGCGCCCGTTGCCGGCGGTCCACGTCAGGTGGAACGTGACGTTGGCCGGGCCGGAGGCCGCGATGTGGTCGGTCTTGGAGTCGCTCTGCCCGACGGCGACGGACCCGGACAGGCTCGCCTCCCCCACGTGCGTCACCAAGGCGTCGTCCCCGAGGGCGGCCTGGGCGTTGTTGCGCTCGTACACGAAGACGACGACCATCGCCGCCACCAGCAGGGCGGAGCCTACGATGCCGACAAGGGTGTCGCGGTTCATCATCGACCCACCTCCAGGAGGCACCTTAAGTCTTGGCGGAATCCGCGTCCCGGGACCTCCACAAAGCCGCATGGATGGGCGCCGTATCTGTGGAGGATGGGCACGCCAACGCTTTTCCTCCCCTGGAGAGAGTCCACTCCATGCCTCCCGCCGGCCACGCGCCCGAATGGCCCGACAAGGCGATGTTCGCCGCGATCCTCTTGATCCTCGCCGGCGCGGTCGGCACGGCGTTCCGCCTCCTGCTGCCGTTCATCACGCTGCGCCAGGACACGCTGCCGCAGGTCTTCACCGACGAGATCCCCGGCTACGAGATCGCCTTGTGCATCGGCACCCTCGCGTTCGGCATCATGTCCCTGTGGCGCCAGGCCGCCGTCTTCGCCTACGTCGGCGCCGCGTTGGCCATCGCCTCCCTCGCCGTCTTCGGCCTCGTTCCCTTCCTCGGCCTGCTCGCCATCGCCGCGATGGTCAAGAGCCACCTCGAGGGCGAGGAGACGCGCAACGACGGCATCCAGCTGCACTCGAGCCACTGGCCTGACAAGGCGATGGCCGCCAGCCTCTTCATGCTCGTCGTGGGCGCCATCGCCATCACGCAGGGCATCCTGATGCTCCTAGGGAAGTTCGATCCCATCGTCCTCGTCGGGTCCCCCGTCATCGCCGGCTCCATCGGCATCGTCGTCGGCCTGCTGGGCTTCGTCGCCGCGCGCGAGGTGTACAACGTGCGCCGCCCCTGGATGGGCTGGTTCGCGCTCGCGGCGGGCCTGGCCACGATGGGCTTCTACCTCATCGGCCCCGTGCTTGCCCTCGTCGGCATGTTGCTCTTGGGCCTGGCGCACCGCGAGGAGGAGTTCCTCATCCACGGCGGCGAGATCGGCGACGCCGCCGCGGGCAAGCCCGTCAAGCGCGGGCGCCGCCGCAAGCCCGCCGCAACCTGAACCAGCCGTCGCCATGAGGCGGGGCAAGTCGGCCTGGGTGGTCGCGCCGAGCGCAGCGAGACCCCGAGCTAGCCCCGCAACGCGGGCTGCGTGGGAAGGACCGAGGCCGCGCGACGAGCGCGGCCGAGGGAGCGACCACCCTCTCCTCGGGGGCGCGGGGGCGGAGCACGAACGAGAGCGCAGCGGCGCT
>JAXDQQ010000181.1:0-4486 GCA_034667805.1 Thermoplasmata archaeon
CGAACGGTTTCGCGGCGTCCCTGGCCGAGTTCGAGGACCATGGGCTTGCCGTCGGCCTGTCCGCGGTCGAGGAACTGGAGCTCATGCCGATGATGCTGCCCGACCCGGTGCAGCTGCGCGTCCTCAACTTCCTGCAGTACCAGCCCGACGGTTGGGCCGAGTACCGCGACCTCATCGGGTTCCTGTCGGAGATCTCGGATTCCGGTTACGGCGGCGGCGTCACGGCGACCCCGCAGCAGGTCCGCAACTGGAACAACGCGGTCACCACGCGCATGGTGCGGACCATCCTGACTCCACTCGCACAACAGGGGTTGGTCGAGATCGTCGTGCGCGGCCGGCAGAAGGCGGCGCAGCTCACCCGCCGTGGCCTGCTCTACGCGTCCATCACTGGGTTGGAGCGCCGGCACCTGCGCTCGGCGCTGCGCGTCAAGGGGTCGACGGTCTCCACGATGTCCACGCAATCCACCATGATTCAGGGACGCGTCTAAGAGCCGAACAACGCCGTTGGGGGGTACCATGCGCGCATCCCGCCCGCAAATCCGGTACCCGTCCCGCCCCCATGGATCGCCCCTGCGTCCCCGTGCCCCCAGCGGGTTTCTGACCTTGTCCCTGGCTGGCGTCCTTGCCTTGGCCCTCCTGGCCGGCTGCACGGCTGGCGGCGGAGACAGCAACAAGTCGCCACACGCCGTCCTTGACCTGAGCAAGGACAACGGCTGGACGGGCGAGGAGTTCACCTTCGACGCCCAGGAATCCAAGGACTCCGACGGCAAGATCGACAGCTACCGCTTCGACTTCGGCGACGGCACTCCGCCGGTCGAGGTCAAGGACGAGGAGCAGGCCCGCGTCACGCATGCCTACGTCAAGGGCGGCCAGTACACGGTCACCCTCACGGTCACCGACGACGGCAAGGACAACACCGGCTCGCTCAGCGACAACGAGGCCGCCAACCTCGTCGTCAACGAGCGCGTCAAGGTCGCCAGCACGACCGTCGAGGCCCTTGGCACCAACAGCAACACGACGCAGGTGTTCAAGGTCTACGAGAAGGCGAACCGCTTCGACCTCAACCTGACCCTGCGCAGCGCCCTGCCCACCGGCTCCAGCGAGTTCACGGTGAGCGTCGTCGACCCTGACGGCGACACCATCGCCGACAAGACCGTCACCGTCGGCCCCGGCACGACCGGCTCGGTCGTGACCCTGGACGGCCTGCTGACGAAGCAGGGCGACCACAAGCTGGTCGTCGAGGCAAAGTCGGGTGGCGGCACCGCCGACGGCGAGCTGCGCATCATCTACGGCGAGGACCTGCCCGGATAATCCGAGCCGCGCCTCTTTTCCCTTCCTCCCCGACCTTTCTTCGCCTCAGGCCGGCCGTCGTCAAGCCGTCAGCGTCGGGACCCCGATGAGCCGGACGGTGCCCTCCATGGGCGTCGTCTCCGGGTCGATGGTGAGCGTCTGCCGGCCGCCCTCGGCGGTCTCGCACAAGGGGCCCGCCTTCATCGAGCGCCCAACGCCGATGATGATGTTCCCGGGCAAGGTCCAATCCGCCTCCCCCGAGCCGCAGCCGGAGAGGTCGAGCGTGGCCTTCGCCGTGGCGAGGTTGGTGTCCTGCCAGATCTCGAAGCGCACGTCCACGGCGCCGGGGGGGACGTCGACCTCGAACGTGATGGGGTCGACCTGCGCCTGGTATTCCCGCTCGAAGAACGTGGTCTCGGCCGGCGGGACGGGCTCGCCGTGCGCGGTCTCCGTTGGGTCCGTGGCGGCGCTGGGCGGCTCTGAGGCGGCGCAGCCGCCGAGACAGGCCGCGAAGGCCAGCAGAAGCACGGCACCGCGCATGCCCGGACCGGGACGTGGCGGCACTTGAGGATTGCGGGGGCCGCGGGTCCGCCAAGCGGTCGGGAGAGCCAAGACAACGCTTATCGGGGCCACGCAGGCCTCGGCGGCCGATGAAGCGTCCCATCCTGGTCGCCTTGGTCCTGCTGGCCGCCCTTTTGGCGGGCTGCTCGAAGTCGAACGACGGCAACGGCGGCGGGGACGGCACACCCGCCGTGGCCGACACGTCCTGGGTCGCGCGCGCCCTGCACGACGACTCCGACAACCACGACCACCGCGACTGGAAGCAGCACGTCGGCCTGTCCACGCCGAACTTCGTCGAGCTGGCGCACGACCCCCTCGGCATCCCGGCCTTCGGCAACAAGACCGCGGGCGGCTACTTCTGCGGCGGCGCGACGACGACGGCCGAGGGCCGGCGCATCAGCGTCATCCACTCCTTCGACACGTCGATCGCCTTCGTCGTCGTCGACGCCACCGACCCGATGCACCCGGTGCACCTGGGCGACTACGTCCTCGACCACGCGCAGACGTATGACGTCGACGTGACGCCCGACGGCAAGCACGTCGTCATCGCCGCCGACCCGTCGACCGGCGAGACGGCGCCCGGCGGCAGCGCGCTGGACCGCGCCCTCGACGCGGCGGCGGGACGCTGGTCGTTCGACGCGGCCGAGGTCGGCAAGCCCGTCGTGCTCCACCCGGAGTTCCGCGACGCCTGCACTGGCGAGGTCCGCTTCGGCCCCGAGCAGACGGTGTACGCCGGCCCTAGCACGATCCTGGTCTCCATCGAGGACCCGAGCAATCCCGTCTTCGAGAGCCTGGTCCCCTCCCCGATCCTGGGCCCGCACTCGGTCTCGACGGCGGAGATCAACGGCGTCACCTACGTCGGCGCCTCCATCACGAACCTCCTGCACCAGGGCAGCTACTACCAGTTCTACGAATTGACCGACACGCCGCTGGGCGCGCAGCTGCAGCCCGTGAGCTTCGTGGACGCCGGCCAGTACGGCAACAACGTCGAGAACGGCGCAGCCGGCATCGCGCTCCTGAACGGCCACGTCGACGCCGAGATCAGCGTCCACCCGGTCACCGGCAAGCCCGTCATCTACCTCTCCGACTGGGACGGCGGCCTCATCGTCCTCGACTTCTCGAACCCGCGCGTTCCGTTGCAATTGGGCTCCTGGAAGGACATGGGCCCGGACAACGGCGCCGTGCACAGCACGCGCAGCATCGAGGGCATCCACAACGGCCGCCACTACGTGCTGGCCGGCCAGGAGTTCATCGGCCACCCGTCGAACCGCCCCTCCGGATGGATCTACGTCCTCGACGACACCGACCCCACGAACGTCTTCGAGGTCGGACGCTGGACGCTGCCCATCGACGTGCAGTCCGAGTGGGGCGGCGTCGAGCTGTACAGCACGCACTACTTCCGCGTCCTCAACGACACGGCCTTCGCGGCGATGTACCACGGCGGCGTCTGGGCCTTCAAGCTCGACTACGACCACCCGGACTCGATGCTCCTGCCGCCCTCGGTGGGCGTCTTCATGCCGGACGGCGACTCGCAGCAGGGCCGCCAGCCCACTGGGTTCTACGACTACGCGCCCTTCGTGCTCGACGTCTTCCCCTACCCGGACGGCAACCTCGTCATCTACGATGGCCTGAGCGGCATGTACTCGGTGCACTACGACGCGAGCAAGGACCAGGCCAGCCCCGAGCCGTGGCCGGCGAACGGAAAACCGCTCTGAGTCAGCGCATCGCCGTCGCGTTGGCGGGAGGCGCCGTCGCATTGGCCGCGGGCGTGAAGCCTGTCAGGATGAACGTGCCGTCGAAGACCATCACCGTCGCCGAGATCGTGACTTTGGCCGGGCCGGCAGCTGCGTCGCCGCACAGCTTTTGTGAGTAGTAGGCGCCCCCGCCGCTGGTCGAGGAGCTCAAGCCGCCGTCGTACACACCGCAATCGCTGAGCTCGACGTGCAGGCCAGACTCGGTGAAGGCCGGGCCGCCCGTGAACTCGAACTGGACCGCCGTGATGCCTTCCGGAACAGTGAGGTCGAACGATTCCGGTCCCTGGCCCGCAATGGTCAACGGCGTGCGCAGCAGCTCGACAGGCTCCAGCTCGGGTTCGTCGCCGCTTCCCTCGTCGCTGCCGTCGGGCGACCTGCGGGCCGTGCGGCCGGCGTCGTCGTCGGCTGTCTGCGGGCCCGTCGCCGCTTCCTGCGCCGCCTGGCTGCAGCCGGCCAGCAAGGCCACCGCCAGCAAGGCGCCGACCAGGAGGGACCAGCCGCGCATGGGTCTGACCTTGCCTTGTCCGGATTTAGGGTTTGGCGTGCCAGCGCCTGGTTCAGGCGGCGTCCGGCAGGTCGGCGCGCACCAAGATGCTCCCGCTGCCAGCAGGGGCGCCCGCGTTGACGGTGATGGTGAGCTCCGCCTGCTCGTCGCTCGCCGCATCGCAGAGGGGGTACGACTGCCAGCCGGCGGAGGCTGGCGGGTCGAGTTCTCCGCAGCCGCTGAGGGCGACGTGCAGGTTGGGCAGGACGCCGGAATCCTGGCGGATCTCGAGGATGACCTCGCGGGCGCCGGGTCCGAAGGGGACCTCGAAGCGGGCCGGCTGCGCAGAGCTGACCGTGAAGTCCTCGTTGATGACGACGACGCCGTCGCGGTAGCC
>JAXDQQ010000182.1:0-2500 GCA_034667805.1 Thermoplasmata archaeon
CGGCTACCTCGCCTACCTTGGCATCCGGTCCCTGCGCGTCGCGCTCGCCAAGGAGGACCCGACCGTCGCGGCCGACGATGCCCGCATCGGCCACGGCGGCTGGCAGGGCTATCGCGACGGCGTGGCGGCGAGCCTGCTGAACCCCAAGGTCGCGCTGTTCTACCTCGCGTTCCTCTCGCCGTACATCTCCCCAGGCCAGAACGTGTTACTGACATTGGTCCTGTACGGCCTCTGCCACGCCCTCATGGGGGAACTGCAGCTGGGGACGGTGGCGCTGCTGGCCGACCGGCTGCGCACCCGGATCACCGACCCCCGGTTCCTGCGCGGCGCCGACGCCTTGCTGGGTCTGGTCCTCCTGGGATTCGCCGTGCGACTGGCCCTTGCCCATCAGGGATAGGCCGCTCACGGATACAAGAAAACAAGACAATGTAGCGCATTTGGAGGATATTTCAGGTGCAAACGTCTCGTTTTCTGCGCAATAGTGTTATCAATCGAGCCTAGGCTTGGAGAGGGCAAGGATGCACGTCCGCCGAATCCTCGCCCGCGCCGCCCCACCCTTGTCGCTTCTCCTCCTGGTCCCGTCGGCCACGGCGCAGGACGCCGCCTCCACCCTCTCCGCCGGCGACACGGCGTGGCTGCTGGTCTCCTCGGCGCTCGTCATGCTCATGGTGCCCGGCCTCGCCCTGTTCTACGGCGGCATGGTGCGCCACAAGAACATCGTCTCGACGCTCCTGCAGTGCTTCCTCGTCCTCGCCATCGTCTCCATCCAGTTCGCGCTCGTCGGCTACACCCTCGCGTTCGGCCCCGACATCGGCGGCGTGATCGGCGGCTTCGACTTCGCGTTCCTCAACGGCATCGCCCCCGGCGACGCGGCCCCCCTTGCCCCCACGGTGCCGCACCTGGCGTTCGTCCTGTTCCAGGCGATGTTCGCCGCCATCACCCCGGCCTTGATCATCGGCGCCTTCGTCGAGCGCTTCTCGTTCAAGGCCGTCCTGGTCTTCACGCTCCTCTGGGCCACGCTGGTCTACGACCCGGTGGCCCACTCTGTCTGGGGCGGCGGCGTCCTGGCGCAGATGGGCGCCCTCGACTTCGCCGGCGGCACCGTCGTGCACCTCACGGCCGGCGTCGCCGCCCTTGCCTGCGCCCTCTACGTCGGACGCAGGAAAGGCTTCGGCCAGGTCGAGATGAAGCCCAACAACATTCCGCTCACGGTCCTCGGCGCCGGCCTGCTCTGGTTCGGCTGGTTCGGCTTCAACGCCGGCTCTGCCGTGGCCGCAGGAGGCCTCGCGGCCGCCGCCTTCGCCGCGACCCACCTCGCCGCCGCAGGAGCCCTCCTCTCCTGGTGCGGCACCGAGTGGCTGGCGAAGGGCAAGCCGACCGCCCTCGGCGCGGCGACCGGCCTCGTCGCCGGCCTGGTCGCCATCACGCCGGCGTCCGGCTTCGTCACGCCGATGGCGGCCATCCTCATCGGCCTCGCCGTCGGCCCGCTTTGCTACGGCGCCGTCGCCCTCGTCAAGAACCTCCTCAAGCTCGACGACAGCCTCGACGCCTTCGGCGTGCACGGCATCGGTGGCGCCTTCGGCTCGATCGCGACGGGCCTCTTCGCGACGCCGTTCATCAACGGCCTCGCCAGGACGGGACTGCTCGCGACGCCGGATGGCGCGATCGGGTTCACGGGTTCTGGGATGGCGTTGCTGAGCGACCAAGCGCTCGCCGTCGGCGCCGTGGCGCTCTACACCTTCATGGCGACGTTCGTCATCCTCTGGGTGACGGACAAGCTCATCGGGCTACGCGTCCCGGCGGAGGCCGAGCAGGTGGGCCTCGACTTGTACGAGCACGGCGAGAAGGCGTACCACCAGGCCGACCTGCCGACGCCCGTGCCGTCCAAGGTCGTGCGCTTCACGGGGCACGACCACGTCGGCAAGTGACGCCCGACCGGCCGCGGAATCACGGAATCATTGGAACCGGTTCCTAAGATTCCTGGATTCCGCGGCTCGTCAGGTGGTCGTCGGGCCCCACGGGAACTTCGTCGCCGCCAGCGCCGGGTTCGGCTCCGAGCGGACGTACTGCAGCTGCTCCTCCGGCCCGCCCTCGCTCGGCCTGAGCTTGCTGTAGGCGACGTGGATGGCGCCGTCGGGGCCGGCCTCGCACTGGAAGAAGTCCAGGAGGTCGCGGCCGAGGGCGCCGACGAAGACAGGTTCCGTGTCCGCGATGGCGACCTGCCACGTGCCGTTCTCGCCGTTGCCGAGGCTGTGCGCCACGTGCACGAACCACTCCGACGCGGCGGTGATCTCGGCGTCCGGCGTGCCGTACCAGCACAGGGCGGCGGTGCCCGCCGCGGTGCCGGTGGCGAACCACGGCATGCGGTGGTGGCCGGCGGGGGACACCTTGACGGCCTCGTTCCAGGTGCCGTCCGGGTCGCGGCGCGCCACGAAGAGCTCGTCGTCGCTGCCGCCGGCGCCGAACATGGCGCCCGCCTCGTCGAAGGCCGCGACGGGGA
>JAXDQQ010000183.1:0-6246 GCA_034667805.1 Thermoplasmata archaeon
CAGTCGAGGATCTCGCCGGGCAAGGCGACGTTGGCCGGGATGCTTGCGTCGCACTCGGTGCACGTGGCGACCGCGAGGACGCCTTGGTTCACGGAGACGCCAGGCGTCTGGGTGGGGGTTGCGTTCACGGGATTCGTGGCGACTTGGCTGGTCTGCGCAGTCATGGATGGGTCCTCCGAGGCCCGGGACGGAGACCGCCGCCGGATTTCGTGGTTGGACTGCGTGAAGCCGCAGCGAATATAACGGTTTCTGGGGCTGCGGTAGCTGATTTGGTCGGATTCAGCCAATTTGGCTACGTTTCGGAGCCACAGAACCCAGGATCGCGTGCGCTGCACTGGAACCGCTGAACCAGGCGGGGAACCCACGCCCTAGGCCGCTGGCCTTGTCGCTTCGCTCCTCGGCATACCGGCCGGAGCTGGCGCTCGCTCGCAGCGTGGCCTTCCCCAAATGGGGCAGCCTCGTTTCACTCGGCGTGCCCTAGATTTGGCGGGAAGCCCACGCCTCTTCCGGGATCTGCGAGTACACGGTCGCCTCGGTCGGCTGCGCCTTCTTGCGGCGGCGGACCTCGCGCTCCTCCTCGCTCATCAGGAAGACCTGCGTCTTCTTGAACAGCCAGTAGTGGGTGCGCCACTCGCGGCCGTCGTAGAGGGTCGTCTCCTCGCGCTCCGTGGTGAGCATGCCTTCCTCTTCCAGGATGTAGAAGAGCTGGCGGTCCTCGGGCTCGAGCACGTTGTCGATGACACGGTCGTCGAAGCCGAAGATGTCCATGACGAAGTTGGCGTCGCGGACGGCGTCCTCCTCCTCGATCCCGATGCGGTTCGAGATGGCCATGGCGAGGTCTTCGAGGGTGAGGATGCGCTGGGTCAAACTAGTACACTGCCCCGGGGACGCCCTCCCTTTGTCCTAAGGGCTATTTAGCGATTTTTGAAGGCCAGGCCCGATTTGGACCCAGCTTTGGGTTGCGGCAGGGCTACTGGGAAGGCCGGCAGGTAGAGCCGCTCCTCGTGGCGCAGTACCCAGGCGGTCGCCTCGGGCGTGAAGTCTGGCGGCCGGGGGACGTCCACGGTCCGCAGGCTGACGGGGTCCAGGAGCTGCACGTTGGCGGCATCGTGGCTCACGACCACGGCCTCCTTGAGGATCTCAGGGCCGCCCAGCCGCTTGAGGGTCACCTCGTCGATCTTGTCGGTGCCGCGGTCGGACAGGCGCACGACGAAGGCGCGGCCGCGCGACATGGACTGGAACTGCACCGGGTTCTCGTCGACGAGGCCGAAGTCGCCCGGCGCGAAGAGCCTCACGCGAACGAGGAACGTGACGCGGTAGATGTCCTCGCCTTCCTTGCGGCCGGACAGCTTGGCGTGCTCCTCGTAGGTCGCTCCGAGCTTGTCGGCCAGCAGGCGAGCGACACCGCGCGTGCCCTCGATGTCGCCGAGGTAGTAGTCGAAGCCGCCGGGCACGGCGCCCGACTTGGTGAGGAACGACTCCCGGTTGCCCGAAGCGCGTTGCCGGTCGAGCTCGTCGCCGACGATGCGGTGGGCGCGCCGGATCTCGTGGTCCGTGACGTCGCGGTCGGTGGCGCGCAGCTGGATGAGGGCGGCGTAGTAGCCGCCGAACATGCGGCTGCAGCGGTCGCAGACGCTGCGCCGCATGCGCACGATGAGGTCCTTCTCGAAGGTGATGGGCACGCCCTCGACGGAGCCCGTCAAGGTGGCGTGGTGGCGGAAATTGCGCTCGTCCTGCGTCGTCTCGACGAGCTGGAGGTCACGGTTCGAAACGCTGGGGTGCGGCTTGAGGATGGCGCGCGCCGCCTCCTCGCGGATCCACTCCAGGGGCATGCCCTCGTCGGGGTCGACCCAGTGGTTGCCGACGTGGCGGGCGTCGCAGTGCGCGCACAGCTCGACGTCCAGGACCTCGGGGCCTTCCAAGAGGGCGGTCTTGCCGACGAAGCACTCGGGGCACGAGCCGCCGATGAGCAGGGGGACCTCGTTGCCGCACTCCACGCACGTCTGCAACCGTGGGGCAGCCTTCGCCTCGTCCCCTGCTGCCGCGGGTTCCGAGCTCATTGGGAGAGGTCCATCACCAGGAACTGGGCGTGCGGGACGCCAGAGACGACCAGGACGTGCGCCGGGTCGACCAGCCCGAGGGCGACGGCGACGTCGACGCTGCGCTTGCCGACCAGGTTGGCGACGGTCGCCGACCGGAGGTAGGAACCGAGACCCTCGGCATCGACGCGCAGGCCGTCGTAGAAGGACGGTGGGACGTCGAGCTTGAACTTGCCCTCGCGGTGCGTCGAGCCCAGAAGCTCGGAGTCGCAGGCCGCGACGAGGCGCTGGACGCCCTGCTGGTAGGCCTTCACGGCGAAGCCGTCGGCGGACGGCTTGGCCTTGATGGAGGCGGTCGGGGCGGTCATGCGACATCCGCGGCGACGAGGACCCCCTATTTTGCCGTCCCGGTGGCGGCCCTCCTGTCGGGGCCGGCTCCAGGGCCCTACGGGTTGAGGGGGGCGTAGGTGTCGGCGCCGCCCTTGGCGTACACCGAGTTGTTGCGCGTGAGGGTCTCCAGGGCCTTGGCGGCGTCGGCGGGCGGGATGCCCTTGCGGTTCGCCTCGGCCAGGACGTCCTCCTTCTTGGCGTAGCCGCGCTCGGATTCCTTGGCCAGCGTGCGCACGATGTCTTGCACGGTGCGGACGCGGTCGTGCTGCGAGTGGCTCACGCCGGTGGCGATGACGTCGATGTCGAACTTGCCGGTGGCGCGGTCGACGCCGACCGAGCGCAGGTAGGTCTCGACGATGCGGATGGCGCGCTCCGCGTCGTCGATGGTGGCCTCCTGGCTCATGCGGATGCGGGCGCTGGCCTCGGCGACGCGGATGAACGCCTCGAGCTGGCGGGCCGTGAGGGGGATGGAGCCGTCGCTGGCGGCAGCGCGCAGGTCGACGTAGTACTCCTGGATGCGCTTCATCGCGTCCTCCGTGATGACGGGGTAGATGTTGCGCTTGGCGTAGGCGACGTACTTGCGCAGGAACTCGGCGGGCAGGTCGGGCGTGACGAGGGTCATCATCGACTGCTCGTCCTCGACCGAGTAGGCGCCGGTCGGGTTGGCGCGGCGGTGCTCGCGCACCTCTCCGGCCTGGTGGGTACGCAGGATGTGGTTGGCCAGGACCGTGTCGCGGTCGCGCGACGGCTTGTCCTTGAGGCTGAAGATGAGGTCGAAGCGCGACAGGAGCGCCGGCGGCATGTTGATCTGGTTTCCGACGGGCTCGTACTCGTCGAAGCGCCCCATCTTGGGGTTGGCGGCGCCGATGACGGCGCAGCGCGACTTGAGGGTGGCCGAGATGCCGGCCTTGGCGATGGAGATCTCCTGCTGCTCCATGGCCTGGTGCATGGACGACTGGTCGTTCTTGTCCATCTTGTCCAGTTCGTCGATGCAGGCGATGCCCATGTCGGCGAGCACGAGGGCGCCGGCCTCCAGGGTCCACTGGCCTTCGCCGAACTCGTCCTTGACGGCGGCCGCGGTCAGGCCGGCGGCGCTGGCGCCCTTGCCGGACGTGAAGATGGCGCGGGGCGCGAGCTTGGCGAGATAGCGCAGCAGCTGCGACTTGGCGACGCCGGGGTCGCCGACCAAGAGGACGTGGATGTCGCCGCGGCTGCGGCTGCCGTCCTTGTACTCTTTGCCGACGCCGCCGAAGAGGGCGAGGATGAGGGCGTCCTTCTCGACGTCGAGGCCGTAGATGGTGGGGGCGAAGCTGGCGCGCAGGCGGTCGTAGATGCGCGGGTCACGCGCGAGCTCGAGGATCTCGACCTCGTCCTCGGCGGTGAGGTTGATCTCCTGGAACTCCTGCTGCTGCTGAAGGACGGAGACGCCCTGCAGGACCTTGTTGAACTCGACCTTGACGTTCGAGCCTTGGCGCTTCTTCTGCGCTGTGAGGATGCCGTTGATGATGATGCGGTCGCCGGGAGCGACCTTGTGCACGAGGTCCTCCTGCATGTGCACCGTGATGCGCTCCGGCTGGGCGCCGCCGCGCAGGCCTTCGGGCGCCTCCTGGATCTCGACCTTCTGGTGGTCGATGAAGCGGCATTCCTCCTCGCGGATGGTCCAGGGACCGGGCTTCTCGCAGCCGTCGCAGATGACGGGCTCGGCGATGTACTCGTCGTCCTGAACGAGGCGGACGCGGTTGCCGCAGGTCTTGCAGTCGAAGGCTGCCTCCATGACCTGCGGGCGGACCTCGGTGACCTTCTTGACCAGGCCCTCGACGGCCAGCAGCCGGCCCAGGTGCTCGGCGCGGATGTTGCGGACCTTGGTGTCCTGGCTGGGCGGCAGCCCGGTGACGCGCAGGTTGAGGCGCGGCTTGGGGTCGACGGTGACGTCGACGTTCTGGAGTTGTTGCGCGCCGACCTGGAGGCAGTGGCGCGGCTTGTTGAGCAGGTAGTCGGCCAGCTCGGGGTCGCGCAGCTGGATCTCGTTGAACGTGATGAGGACGGATTTGCCGCCGTCGGGGTAGTCCTCGGCCGCCTTCTGCACCTGCGCCCGCGCGTAATCCTGCAGGAACGACTCCCACTTCGCCGACAGGACGGAATCCTGCACCGTGAGTTGCGGCATCTGCTGCATCCCTATCGCAAGCCCCCTTCCTGGTCCATCCGGCAAGAGGAGCGCGAAACCATTGCCGGCTTGGCGCTCGACCTTGGGGTGGGATATAGGTAGAATGCGAAGCCTGCGGAAGGGCCCCAACAGGAGGAAAAGGCGTGGACGCGAAGCGAAGGGGCACAGAACTCCACCGGCCATGGAGGGGTCGGGACCGAAGCGAAGCGCTGCGATGCCACTAAGAAACGAGACGAACGTGCGCGGGCGTGCAGTTGGCACCCTCGGGCCCCGTCCTCGTCATCGGCCCCGGCGCCATCGGCGCCCTTGTGGCGGCGCGGCTGGCCGCGGCAAGGACGGACGTCGTCGTCGCCTGCCGCACGGCGGACGCCGAGGCCGACCTGAGGCGGCGCGGCGTGGCCGCCATCGCGCCGGACGGCACGCGCGTCGAGGCGAAGCCGAGGGTCGTGCACAAGCCGGCGGAGCTGAAGGAGCCGCCTTGCATGGCCGTGCTTGCCACGAAGTGCCAAGCCGCGCAGGCGGCCCTCTCGGCCTGGCTGCCGTCGCTCGCCGACGAGGCGCCGGTCGTCGCGATGCAGAACGGCGTCATGGGCGACGCCCTGGCCGCCGTGGCCGGCGACCGGCTCATCGAGTGCACCGTCGCCCTGCCGGCGACGCTGGAGGCGCCCGGCGTCAGCCGCCAGACCGCCCCGGGCCATTTCATCGTCGGGCCGTGGCCGCGCCCCCATGCGCGCGACGACCCGGCCGCCTACCGGATGGTGGCCGAGAAGCTGGCCGACGCGGCCCCCGTGCACGCCAGCGGCAACATGCTGGGCATCAAGTGGACGAAGCTCCTGATCAACAGCTGCATCAGCACGCTGGGCGTGGCCACGGGGCAGCCGCTCGGCGTCCTCTTGAAGGACCGGCACGCGCAGGACGCGTTCCTCAGCATCGTCGAGGAAGGCCACGCCGCCGGCAAGGCCGACGGCGTCGGGTTCGAGACCGTCGCCGGCTTCCGGCCGAGGATGTTCGCCACGCGCATGCCGGGCAGGCGCCTGCTGCTGGCGGTCCTGGCCAGCAAGTACCGCCGGCACAAGTCGAGCAGCCTTCAGAGCCTGGAGCGCGGGCAGAAGACCGAGGTGGACTACCTCAATGGCCACATCGTCGCGACGGCGCGGCGGCATGGATTGGCCTCGCCCGTGAACCAGGCGCTCGTTGACTTGGTGCATCGCATCGAGAAAGGGGAGGCGCGGCCGTCGCCCCAGCACTTGGCGGCCATCGGCGCGCCTGCCATTTGAATCGAGGTGGCGCCGTTCCTGCTTCACGCCAAGTCAACGTCTTCCTCCGGCGACGCCGGCCACGCCCAAACAAGGATTGCGCGAATCCCCACGACTGGAAACCCTCTGGCCCGTCGGATTCGTTCGGATTCGTGGCATCCCTGTTCCGGAGAAGTCGGCGTCGAAGACCTACAATTCCATGAGGGCCAAGCCGAAGAACGGGCCCACGACGCCGACGACGGAAAGTGGTTCGACCGCACTCGGGGAATCGAACGGGCCCTGGCGCGGGCCTGAAGACTCCAGAATACGCCTCCTCTGCGTCGAAATACGTTCACCCATGGCAGCGAACCTTTCACAACCCCCTGCCCCCTGGCCGAGGCGTGCACGTGACCCACCC
>JAXDQQ010000184.1:0-4536 GCA_034667805.1 Thermoplasmata archaeon
ACCGCCTGTCCGTCGACGCCTTCCCGGAGGGCCTGCACAACGTCACCGTCATCGCGACCGACCGCGCCGGCCACGTCTCGCGGGCCGACGTCAAGGTCGACCGCGACACGCTGGCGCCCAGCCTGGCCGTCTCGGCCCCCGAGGTCGCCTACACGGGCGTGCCCTTCGCCATCGCCGCCGACGTCACGGAGCGCTCGCAGCACACCGTGCGCATGACGCACAACGCCAGCTCCGAGGCGCGCACGGGCGCTGCCACCGCGGGCAACACGACCACCTCGCACGTCTTCGTGGCCACCGTCGACGAGGTCGGCGACGCCACCTTCGCCATCGAGGCCGTCGACCTCGTGGGCAACCGCGTGTCGTCCATCTTCACCGTGCCCGTCGTGCAGCCGCCGACGGACGTCCGCGCCGTCTCTCTCAGCCTCGCCCCTGGCCCGACGCCGCTCGTCGGCCGTCCGGTGGACGTCGTGGCCACGCTGGAGCAGGTCGGCGGGGTCACCTCCCTGCCCGTCACCGTGACGTTCTCGTCCGGCGGCAAGCAGCAGGCCATGACGGTGACCTTGCCGGCGGTCGGCACCAAGCTCGTCGCGTGGAACGTGACCCTGTCGCCCGGCCTGCGCGAGGTCTCCGTCCACGTCGAGGGCCCGCCCTTCGCCAACGAGACGAACCCGGGCAACGAGAACGCCACGGCGACCATCGAGACGTTCCTCGGGACGTCGCGCGCCTTCGGCGACCTGTACTACATCCGCGCCGATTCCCGCGGCCTGCCCGCCTTCGCCGTCGAGGACGGCACGGGCAAGGCCTACGCGCTCAAGCTCCTGCAAACCGGCCGGGGCGTCGCCTACGAGTTCACCCTGCCAGGCAACCGCACCGGCGTCTGGGATCCCCTGACGCCCATCGCGCCCGAGCCCGCCAAGTCCAGCACGTCGTCGTCCAGCACGACGACGGACTCCAAGGGCGCCCCGGCCCCCGGTCTCGTCATGGCCCTCGCCGTGGTCGCGCTCGCCGCCCTGGCGCAGCGCCGCCGCCTCTAGGCTCAGATTCCGCCGATCGCGCTCCGCGTCCCCAGTGACTGGATTCCGCAGATTGGGTTGCACGGTCGCGGACGTACGCAGCCCTTGGCTCGGATTGCACCGGCGCCCGGCCCACAAAATCTGCGGCATCAGGTCAAGGTGCTGGCCCAGAGGGCTTCCGTGGAATCTGCGTCCCGCTTATGAGGGCCGGCCGGCTCGGCCGACGCGATGAGCTACACGGGGCGCTTCCTGGGCGCGGCGGAGGACATCGGCCGCCTCGGCTTCGTCTTCGAGGGTGAAGGCCACCGCTTCCTCTTCGACTACGGGCTTGAGCCGGACAAGCCGCCGCTCTACCCGCTGGAGGCGCCGCCCGTGGACCGCGTCTTCCTCACGCACTCCCACTTGGACCACTGCGGCATGCTGCCGTGGCTTGCGGCGCGCTACGATGCCCCCATCCACTGCACGCCGCCGTCGGCCGACGTCGCCACCATCCTGCACCGCGACTCGCTCAAGATCGCCCGCCTCGAGGGCTTCCCGGAACCGTACGGCGACAAGGACATCGACGCCACCATGGGGCTGTACGACCTCATGGACTTCCAGTACCCCCGGCCCCTGGGCAAGTTCACGGCGCGGCTGCACACGGCCGGCCACATCCCGGGCGCCTCGCAGGTCGAGCTCAAGTCCGACTCGATGACGATGATCTTCACCGGCGACCTCTACACGCGCAGCCAGCGCCTCGTCTTCCCCGCCAAGCAGACGAAGTGCGACGTCCTGTTCATGGAGTCCACCTACGCCGGCCGCGAGCACCCGGACCGCGAGGACGTGGAGAAGGAGTTCGTGGACTTCGCCAAGGACGTGCGCCAGCGCGGCGGCATCCTGCTCGTGGCGGCCTTCGCCGTCGGGCGCGCCCAGGAACTCGCCATGGTCCTGCAGGGGCAGGGCCTCACGGTGTGGCTCGACGGCATGTCGCGCGCCGTGGCCAAGGTGTACGCGCAGCACCCCAAGTACCTCAACGACCCGTCCCGCTACATGCGCGCCATCGGCGAGGTCAAGGACGTGCGCAACCACCGCGGCCGCAGCGTCGCCTTGGAGGAGGCCGACGTCATCATCTCCACCGGCGGCATGATGGACGGCGGGCCCATCCTGTTCTACCTCGACCACGTCCGCAACGACCCCAAGAGCGCCATCGCCATCACGGGCTACCAGGCCGCCGGCACCAACGGGCGCCGGTTGCTGGAGACCGGCGAAGTGGACTTCGACATCAAGAACGCTGGTAAGATCGTGCACAAGATCCACTGCGAGGTACGCACGTTCGACTTCAGCGCACACGCCGGCCACAAGGACCTCATCGACTTCGCCCGCAAGACCGGCGCGGAAGAGGTCGTTCTGTTCCACGGCGACAAGCGCGAGCTCATGGTGGGCGACCTCAGCGACTTCGCCGAGGTGCGGCTCCCGGTGCGGGGCGAGCATTTCCAGTTCGGGAAGTAGCTGATTTAGCCGATCTGCAGCAGGTTGCGAGGGCCCGTTCGGTTCCCTGGTTGACGATCAGCCGTTTCCGCCATCGGCGTCGTCGGCGGGGGCGCGGTGCATGACTGGGCCCTCGATGGATTGCATCTTGGCGGCGCGAAGCGCCGCCTTGTTCTACAAGACCTACGCGATTCCCTGGGCGCGCTCCGCGCGCCGATTCTGCACCGTGCGCCACCCGCAGTCGCAGGCGTCGTCGGAGGAAATTGTAAAGTGGTCTCGAAGCAGGAACAGCGCCGCATCGCGGACTCGACAACGGCACCGCGTTCCGGCCGCCGACGAGAAAATCTTCCAAGCCGCTGGGGCGATTTGAACACCCGACCTGCTGATTACGAATCAGCTGCTCTACCAACTGAGCTACAGCGGCAGGACGCGCAGCGGCCTGCCGCTGCCGCGAGTGCCCAGAGGGCACGAGCGCCAGAAAGCATCCACTCTTGGCTTCCTGGCCCGGCCCACAAAAGGCCCCCATTTAAGCGCGACGACCCACCGCGCGACCGTCCATGGCCTCCTGGAGGACGGCCTCGTAGCCGCGCACGCAGCGCCCGAGGGTCCAGGCCTCGGGGAACGGCGCGTCGCGGCGGATGCCGCGCTGGTACCAGGCCCACGAGAGGGCGCGCGCGGCGGCCGACGGGTTGCACACCGGCACCGCGTGCAGCCGCGTGTGCGGCAGGGCGAGGTCCAGGGCGCCGCTGGTCGCCACCACGTCGGGGCCGCAGGCCAGCGACTCGAGGAGGTTCACTGGCGGCTTGACGCCGGGGCCGCGCGGCAGGAAGAGGCAGAGGTCCGCCGCCTGCATCCAGCGCACGATGGTCGGCAACGGCAGCGGCCCGGCGAAGGCGACGGAGCGCCCGAGGCGCAGGTCGGCCGCGCGCCGGCGCAACGCCTCGGTGGCGGGGCCGGCGCCGGCGACGACGTACTTCGCGCCCGGGTTGGAGCGCAGGAACGCCAGGAACGCCACGAGGGCGTCTTGGATGCCGGCCTCGCCCTCGAGGCGGCAGGCCGTGAAGACGAGGGGCGCCTCGTCGGGGATGCGGTGCGCCCGCCGCCACGCCTGCGCCGCGCGCGGGTGCGGATGGAAGCGGCGCGCGTCGACGCCGTTGCGCACGACGCGGGCGCGCCGCGCGTTGGGCACGGCCCTGTACGGCCAGCGCGACAGCACGTCCTTGAGGCCCGGCGCGGGGACCACGACCGCGTCGGCGCGCTGCAGGTCCGCCAGTTCGCGCGCCAGGCGGACGGCGGAGCGCGGGTGCCAGCCGGCCGCGCCGGGCCTCGGCCGCCGTCCCCAGCGCCCCCACGTATCGGCCTCGTCGAGGCCGCCCACGACGGTGTCCTGGCACTGGAAGACGACGGGCCAGCGCTTGCTGGGCAAGGCCTCGCCCGACGGCCCGGCGCCGATCAAGGCATCGAACGATTCCAGGCCGAGCTGGCGCACCAGCTTCCGGGCGGACGATTCCCAGCGCCGGCTGCTCGACGACGGGCGCGTTCCTGGAACCGTCAGCACGTGCAGGCCGCCGCGCTCGAACTCCACCGGCCGGCCAGGGACACCCGTCGTCAGCAGGGTGACGTCCCAACGCCGCATCCGCAGCCCGGAGGCCAGGTCCCAGGTCCCGCGCTGCACGCCCGCCATGTGGGGCAAGGCACTGGGGGCGACGACCAGGACGCGGCGGCTCAATACAGGGTGGAAGGGACACATGTACAGGTCCATTCGGCTGCGGGCCGCCCGGTTCCGCCTCTTGGCCCCCGACGTTTGGCCACTCGGTTCGCAAGGGCAACCCTTTGAGCCGGACCGGCGGTCCTGCGGCGTGGAGGGCTTCGGCGCCTACCTGGGCATCGTCCGCAAGAGGGGCCCGCAGCCCTTCTGGACGCCAGTGGCCCCCCTCCACCGAGTCGTGTCCTACCCCCTCTCCTACGTCTACGTGGCCCTTGGCCTGACGCCGTTGGCGGTCACCTTGCTGGGGCTGGCGGTGGCCTTGGCCGGGGCGGTCCTGGTCATGGGCAT
>JAXDQQ010000185.1:0-2740 GCA_034667805.1 Thermoplasmata archaeon
GCGGGTGCTTGACCTTCTCGAGCTCGACCGTGAGGCGCTGCACCTCACGCGTCAGGCCGCGCAGCAGGACGCCCTTGGGCGGGGTGACTCCGAGCTTCTTGAACAGCTCGGGCTTGGTGAGCGGGTACTCGACCGCCTCGCGCAGCTGGCGGATGCAGTCCTCGAGGCCGCCGACGTCCTTGTACGTCACGGACGGCTTCTTCACGACCTCCGTGGCGAGGACGAGGGAGTCCTTGCTACTTGGCAGGATGCCCACGACGGTGAGGTTGGCTTGGCTCAGCGAGACGCGCGTGCCGGGCGTGAGCTTGGCGCGGTCGACGAAGTCGGCGACCGGGACGACGAAGTTGGGGCCCGTGGAGGACTTGATGACGACGCGTCCGTCGACGAGGGTGTCGAGGACGGAGCCGACGACCAGCGGGGGGTGCTTGACCTTCTCGAGCTCGACCGTGAGGCGCTG
The DNA here is from genome assembly GCA_034667805.1 of Thermoplasmata archaeon. GTDB lineage: Archaea > Thermoplasmatota > E2 > JACPAO01 > JAHFTW01 > JAHFTW01. The sequence continues at coordinate 458 of JAXDQQ010000185.1, forward strand.
GACCTCGCGCGTGAGGCCGCGGACTTCCTCGCGCAGGTGCTTGGTCTCGGTCGTGGCCTTGCGCTTCTCGTCACGCAGCTCGGCGTTGCGCGACTGCAGGTGGTGCAGGCGTTCCTCCGGCTTGGCCGGCAGGGTCTCGGCGTCGTCCGCCTCGGGCGCCTCGGGGGGCGGGGATGGAGGGGACTTCGCGGCCATCGCAGGTTCATTCATATGGAGGCCGGCCTTGAGGCTTGCCGTCGGAGGACCTCTTTCATCGAGGGGTCCCGGAGAATGTCCTATGGAATGCGAGATGTGCGGGAAGAAAGTGGGCACGCGGCGCTACATGGTCGAGGGCACGGTCATGAACCTCGGCCTGGAGTGCGCCAAGTACGGCACGCCGCTCGACGCGCCGGCCGCGGTGGGGACGCAGGCGTCGATGCAGCAGGGCCTGGAGCGCCGCGCGGAGCGCATGACGAGCCGCAACGTGTACGACGGCGGCGACCAGTCCGTCATGGTGGAGGACTTCGGCCCGCGGATCCACAAGGCCCGCGAGGCCAAGGGCCTGAACCACGAGCAGCTGGGCAACAAGGTCAGCGCCCGCGTGCCGGAGCTCAAGCACATCGAGGCAGGCAAGCTGCGCCCGTCCGACGCGGTGGCCAAGAAGCTCGAACGCGAGCTGGGCATCACGCTCTACGAGAAGGTCGAGGGCCCGGCGCCCGTCGTCTCCGGCGTCGCCAAGAAGGCGTCCGGCGGCAGCGCGGGCCTCACCATCGGCGACCTCTTGAAGGACGCCATGGACAAGAAGAAGTCCGGGGCGCCCGCGCCTGCCCCCAGCCGCAGCACCGCTGCCCTCGCGTCCGACAAGAAGGCCGGCAAGAAGTGAACCAATCCATGCCCGTCGTCGAGACCCAGGACGTGTTGGCCAAGTGGATGCGCGCGGGGCAGGTCGCCGCCGACGCGCTCGCCCTCGGCCGAAAGCTCGCCGTGCCGGGCGCGCGCGTCATCGACGTGGCCGCTGGCGTGGAGCACTACATCCGCGACCAGGGCCTCGGCCAGGCGTTCCCGTGCACGCTCGCCATCGATGCGGTGGCGGCGCACGTGACGCCGACGCACGACGACCTGTCGGTCCTCAAGGAGGGGCAGGTCGTCAAGATCGACTGCGGCGCCGAAGTGGACGGGGCCCTTTCCGACAACGCCTGCACGGTGGAGATCGGCGGCGCGGACAAGCACGCCCGCCTCATCGAGGCGTCCGAGGCCTGCCTGCGCGAGGCCATCGACATCATCGGGCCCAACGTGGACCTCGGCACCGTCGGGGCGGCCATCGAGCTCACGGCGAAGGACTTCGGATTCAAACCCATCCAGAACCTCACGGGGCACAGCCTCGAGACGTTCAACCTGCACGCCGGGCTGACGGTGCCCAACGTGCCGATGAAGGTCAACCGCCGCCCGCGCATCGGCGACGTGCTGGCCTGCGAGCCCTTCGTGACGACGGGGCAGGCCGGCCGCGTGGAGAATTCCGGGCCGGGCAACATCTACCATTTCCAGCGCAGCCGTCCGCTGCGGTTGCCGACGACGAAGAAACTGCTGCAGTCCATCGAGCGCAACCACCCGAAGCTGCCCTTCGCCGAGCGTTGGCTCACCGCCGCCATCGAGCCGCACAAGCTCAACGTCAACCTCCTGCAGTTGCAGAAGGAGGCGGCCATCAAGCACTACCCGGCGCTGTCGGAGGCGTCGGGCGGCATCGTGGCGCAGACCGAGGCGACCTTGGTCGTGACCGAGGACGGCTGCGTCGTGACGACGAAGCCGACCGTTTCCTAGGCGGGAAAACCACGCCGAAGGTGTGGGTCTGCGCGGACCGAGCGACGCGGAGGCAGCGGCATCTGCCCTGCCGGAAGGGTCATCAGTCAGAAAAAGGTCCGGTGCCCGCCGTGGGAGAAGAATTCGAAGAAGTCGACGACACCGGGGAGGAGCTCTTCAACGAGGACCCCGACGACAACGCCACCACGTTGCGCCCCGGAGTCAAGAAGCACGTGTGCCCGAAGGACAACATCAGCCTCGAGTACCGCGTCGAGGGGCGCTTCGTCATCCGCTACTGCAAGAAGTGCGGCTACGAGGAAGAGGACTGACGCAGGATCGACCATTTTTCAGGTGTCGTCGGCCACCCTTTTGAGTCCAATCTGCGTCAGGGCCCGTTCGGTTCCCCGAGCGCTGTAGAACCTCCTTCCGCCGTCGGCGTCGTCGGCGGAGGCCTCGACGACCGGGCCCTCATGGGATTGCATCTTGGCGGCGCGGAGTGCCGCCCGG
>JAXDQQ010000186.1:0-4647 GCA_034667805.1 Thermoplasmata archaeon
CGAGCGCTTCCGCTCCACCTTCACGCAGCAGGTCACCCTGCAGATCCACGTCGACGAGTCGGGGGGGCATTGGCGCGAGGACAACGCGAAGCTGACCAACCGGGTGACCAGCTACGTCCTGGCGCCCGACTCCGGCGTCCCGCCGCTGCCCATCCCCTTGCCAGGCAGCGCCGGCCCCGTCGTCCTCACGGCGGCGCCCACCCCCAACAACATCACGGACGAGGTGTACGTGCGCGCCATCGAGGAGATGGTGACCTACCTCCAGCAGCACACCCGCGACGACGACGGGAACCCGGACAGCGGCTTCTCGCGCTCCATCTCCATCTCCAACATCTACGCGCTGATCAACTGGACCGTGGCCGGCGGCCAGCGCGGCAACGCCCCCGACGCGGCGTTCGCCCTGCCCGGCTACGGGAGCCCGCAGGACGCCCAGCGTTACTTCATCGTCGACCAGGCGGTCAAGGACGCGGTCCTGGACACCGTCGACGCCATCACGAGCCCGTCGTGGAACCATGCCGCGGCCCTCTTCATGCCGGCGGCCGACAACGACCTGCCGACGCGCGAACTGGGCGACCAGATGATCAAGGCGCGCAACGACTACGTCGCCGCCGTCGGCCGGGGCGAGACGGAGTTCACCGTCTTCGGCCCGGAGAACCCGCCGCTCTTCACGGTGGACCTGCCCATCGCCAACGCCCACTCCTCGGAGCTCGTGCAGAAGGACACGGTGAAGCTCATGCCCATGGTGGCGGCCTTCATCCTGCTGATGCTGTACATCGCCTTCCGCAACGTGCGCGCCATCCTCGTCTCCTTCACGACGCTGGCCGTCGGCGTCGTGTGGTCGTACGGCACGATGGGCTACCTCGGCATCGCCCTCAACACGCTCAACATGACCATCGTGCCTTTGGTCATGGGCATCGGCATCGACTACTCGATCCACATGATCAACGAGTTCGTCGAGCACAAGTCGGAAGGCCACAGCGACGCCGAGGCGTTCCGCATCGCCGGCTCGCGCTCCGGCCTGGCCATGATGATCGCCACCGCCACCACGGTCGGCGGCCTCGCGGTGCTCATCTTCAGCCCCAGCCTGCTCATCGCCGAGCTCGGCCTGGTGAGCACGGTGGCCCTGACGGTCATCTACCTCCTTGCCATCACTTTCATCCCGGCCGCGTTGACGCTGGTCGGCGGCTCGGAGAAGATGGGGCAGAGCTTCACGCGCAGCCGCATGATGCCGGCCATCGCGTACGGCCTTTCCAAGGGGCGCTACCTCGTCATCCTGGTCCTCATCGGCATCAGCCTCATCGCCTACGCCGGCACGGCCAACCTGCACAAGGAGGCGTTCGGCGACCCCGGACGCAACTACCTGCCCAGCGACCCCATCCGCAAGGAGCACGAGGCCGGGCTGGCGGACTTCTACGAGGCGCCGAACTCGGACGAGAAGGCCAACATCCTGACGTTCGAGGGCCCCGGCATCCTCACGCCCGAGGCGATGGAGTACTACCGCACCATCGAGTCCAACCTGAAGACGAAGGAGCGAGTCATCCCCGACACGCTGCGCACGCTGCCGTTCTTCATCGAGACGTGGCTCACCGTCAAGAACGGCGGCGACGGCGCCCTCACCAACGTGGTCCTGCAGCAGCTGCTGGCGTCCGGCCAGTTGCCGAGCGCCTTGCAGAACCAGGCCGACCCCTTCCCCAAGACGGAGGAGGGCATCCGCTCCGAGATCGACCAGATGTTCAACAGCCCGATGCGCGAGCTGTCCTCGATCATCGTCAACCACCCCGTCGCCCTCAACGACCCCGAGCACGGCATGGCCGCCATGACGTTCAGCGTCCGCGCCGCCACCTACGACGAGGCGGAAGCCGTCTGGCACCAGGTCTGGGACGCCGTCGGCGAGGCGAACAAGACCTTCGGCGGCCACCCGCCGCCCGGCATCAAGGTGGCCTTCGTCGGCAACACGGCGACGAACTACCTGTTCATCGCCGAGGAGCTGCCCTGGCTGACGTACATGAACATCGTCGACAACATCATGCTCGTCGTGCTGGTCTTCGTCATGACGCGCAGCATCAAGACGACGTTCGTCACCCTGCTGTTGTCCACGCTCACGAGCCTTTGGTGGCTCGGCGTCCTGCCCCTCTTCGGCATCGGCCTTGCCATCACGTTGGTGCTGCCGATGGCGTTCATCATCGCCATCGGGACGGACTACGGCATCCACTTCATGTGGAACATCAAGATGACGAACAACGCCCGCGAGGTGTTCGAGTCCACCGGCAAGGCCGTGCTGTTCTCCGCCATCACCACGACGGGGGCGTTCACGTTCTTCATCCTGCTGCAGAACGTCGCCGTCGCGCGCACCATGCTCGCCACCACCATCGCCTTCGTCATCATCTTCGTGGTGACCCTGCTCACCATCCCGGCCTTCTTCAAGGTCCACGGGAAGGGCTGGCAGCCGCCCGAGCCGGAGCAGGGCCCGCCCCCGGTCGTCCTGGCCGCGCCCATCCGCCGCAAGGCGTGACCCCGACCCGCCCGGACGGGCCACGGATTGCACGGAGACCGCGGAGCGGCTCTCCCTGGAATCCGTGAAATCCGTGGCCAGGTCGTCGGGGCGCAAAGCGCCACCTTGAAGGCCCGCCTCCGGCTGGAACGCTCGTGCAGGTCGCCCCAGGCCTCGATCGCTTCGGCGCCTTCGTCAACCGCTCGGCGCTCTCTGCCTTGGGTGCGGCCCTGCAGCGCGGTGAGATCGTCTCCCACGTCCTCGAGGCCACGCATGGCAAGCGCGGCGTGCTCGCCGCCACCGACCGGCGCCTGCTCTTCGTGGCGCCCGGGCTGCTGCGCCGGATCAAGAAGGAGTGGCGGCACGGCGCCGTCGCCGACCTCAAGCTCGTCAAGACGGTGGACGATGCGACTCTCCTGGTGCACCTGCGCGTCGGTCCGCCCGTCGCCTTCGCGGCCTGCCGCAAGCGCGACGCCGAGGCCTTCGTGCAGGCCGTGCGCGAGCGGCCGCCGGGCCCAGACGACCCGCTCGACTTCACGCCGGCCGAGCTGCGGCCGAAGACCGAGCGGCAGCTGCGCCGCGAGCGCCTGGAGCGCATGTACCACAAGGGCAGCATGACGAAGGCCGAGTACGAACGCGGCCTGCGCTCCCTCGACGTCGAGTGAGCGCGTCAATCCAGGCCGAAGCGCTGCAGGACGGCTTCCCACTGGCGCCACGACTTCAGGAGGTCGTGGCCCTTCGCCGTGACGGCCGGCATCTCGTCACCGGTGACGAGCCCGCCTTCGCGAAGCTCGTCCAGGTGGCCGACGAACCGGTCGTAGGGGAGGTTGGCGCGCTGCGCGATGCGCGAGAGCGGCAGCGTGGCGCCCGTCGCGTTGTCGGCCAGCAGCGCCAGGATGAGGCCGAGGATGTCCCAGCGGTCACGGCGATGATGCATCGGGGAACCTCCGGGAGGGCATGCGAGGCCGGCGCACCATCGCCCACAGCATGAGAAGGACGGCTGCGAAGCGCCACGTGTAGACGACCGGCAGGAACTGGTCCGTGCCGGCCAGGACGATGAAGACCCAGGTGTAGGTGCTCAGGGTCCAGCAGAGGAAGCCGAGCGGCACCATGGCCCGCCCCCACGTCGGCCGCTTGTGCCATCCGTAGCCCGACAGGAGGGCGCAGCCCAGGTATGCCATCGACATCAGGCTGTAGGCGATGGCGAAGTACCACTGCAGGGACGGCAGGTCTGCGCCCAGCAGGTTCGCCGAGTGGAGCAGGACGCCGATCCCCACCACCCCGCCGACCGCCGACAGCACGACGGCCACCACGTGCGGCTTGCCGGTGACGTGGAAACTGCCGTAGGCGAACAGCAGGAGGAGGGACCCGGTGAGCTGGCAAAAGAGGCGAACGGCGTCAGCGGCGTCGGCGTCCACGCGCGAGCCGAAGTGGCTGGCCGAGACGAAGGCGAACCCCGCCGCCAGCAGGGTGAAGCCGGAGGCCACCAAGTAGTGGAGTCCCGCCCGCGACCAGCGCGCGATGGCCAGGAAGCCCGCGGCGACCGCCAGGGTGAGCAAGGCCGACGCCCCGTCCAGGATGACGTAGAGGGGCGGCAGGGCGGCGGCCAACGGCCCCAAAGGCGAATCTTCTCTGGATAACCTTGCCGGGAACGGTTCATCTTGCCGAAGCGCCGACCCTCAGTGGACGCGTCGACTCGCGCCTTGGTCTATTTGGCCAATTAAATAATCGGCTCCAGCACAAGCGGCATTTGAACCCTTATCCCCAAGGGCCCGTCCTATCGTGAGGAAGGGCGAAGGGAGCCCGGAAAGTGTGCAGCCTCGGTCCGAATGTCGCTGCGCTCCATCGCCCTCGCCCTCCTCATCGCCTCGACCGCCCTTGCCGTGATCACGCCGACGGCGGCCGCCGACGACCCCGTGCCGCCGGTCTGTACCTCCTCCGCGTCCCCGACGGTCCTGTCCCCTGGCGCCGGCGTCAACGGCCAGGACCCCAGCCTGGCGGCGAGCGACGACTGCTGGTTCAAGGTCGACATCCCGGCGGGCTCCGAAGGCAAGAACCTCCGCATCACGGTGAACGGCACCAACAACCACGACCTGCAGGTCTCGCGCGGCGGGCCGGCCACCGCGGCGCAATACGTCTGCAGTTCCATCGCGCTG
>JAXDQQ010000187.1:0-2852 GCA_034667805.1 Thermoplasmata archaeon
CGATGGACGGGATGAGCGAGGACGGGTCGTTGACGTCGCGCAGCAGGCCGGGGACGTTGCTGAGGATGACGAGCTCCTGCGCGCCGAGGGCGGCGGCCACGGCGGCTGCAGCGCGGTCCCCGTCGACGTTGACGGCGGACCCATCGGAGGCGAGGGCTGGAAGAGTGAGCACGGGTCGGTAGCCGTTGTCAAGGAGGAGGCGAAGCAGGTCCGTGTTGACACGCACCACTTTTCCGGTGTAGTCGTCGCGCAGCAGGAACTTGCGGCCGCCCTCGACGACGCGGATGGCCTCCTTGCGTTCAGCCTCCCACAGGCGCCCGTCGACGCCGGAGAGCCCGATGGCGTTGACGCCGAGGTTCTGCAGCCGCAGGACGAGGTCGCCGTTGATGCGGCCGCGGTACACCATCTGGATGAGCCGGATGGTCTCCGGGTCCGTGACGCGGCTGGTGTAGCCGCCGGGGCTCGTGACGAAGCGCGGCTTGTGCCCCAACCGTTCCGAGACTTCGTTGAGCTCGGCGTTGCCGCCGTGCACGAGGACCCAGGGACGCGTCAGGGCGGCGAGGTCGCGCAGGACCGCGTCGACGTCGAGGTTGGCGCCGCCGCCGAGCTTGACGACCAACGGAGCCACCGATTGCACCGAACTCACCGAGCCAGGATGAAGGCTCGGTGCAATCGGTGTCATCGGTGGCCCCGTTGGCGGCGTGGTCGTGGCCATGTCACACCGGGTGGAGCGGGATCTGCATCAGTCCGGTCGTCTCGTCGAGTCCCAGCATGAGGTTCATGCATTGCACGGCGGAGCCGGCGGCGCCCTTGACGAGGTTGTCGATGGCGCACACGGCGACGGCGCGGTTGGTGCCTTCCTCGACCTCGAAGCCGACGTCGGCGTAGTTGCTGCCGGCGACGAGCTTCGGGTCGGGGAAGCGGTGCAGGCCGGAGCGTTCCTTGACGAGGCGGACGAAGGGCTCGGAACCGTAAGCAGCTCGGTACGCCTTCCACAGGTCCTTGTCGGTGACGCCGTCGCGCGAAAGGAAGACGTGGCAGGTGGCGAGGATGCCGCGCACGAGTTCGACGGCGTGCGCCGAGTAGTGGACGGGCGCCGTGGAGCCGGCGAGGCGGAGGACCTGGTCGACCTCCGCGACGTGGCGGTGGCCGGTCGGGGCGTAGAGGCGGATGGTGCGGCTGCGCTCGGCGTGGATGCTCGCGACGTTGGCCTCCATGCCGGAGGCGCTGGAGCCGATCTTGATGTCCGCGACGACGGGCCCGGTCGTGAGCAGGCCCGCCTTGGCCAGCGGGTAGAGCGCAAGGTTCGTCGCCGTGGCCGTGCAGCCGACGCCCGAGACGAGGCGGGCGCCCTTGATGGCGTCGCGGTGGACCTCGGGCAGGCCGTAGACCGCTTTGGCGAGGAGCTCGGGCGCTGCGTGCGGGACGCCATACCATTCCTGGTAGGTCGCCGCGTCGCGCAGGCGGAAGTCGGCGGAGAGGTCGACGACGCGGCTGCCGCGCTCGAGGATGGCGGGGACGGAGGTCATGCCGGCGCCGTGGGGGACGCAGGTGAAGACGACGTCAGCGGCGGGGAGCTCGTTGCGGGCGACGAACTTCAGCTGCGTGCGGCCGCGGAGGTTGGGGTGCGCCTTGTGCAGGGATTCGCCGGCGAAGCGCTGGCTGGTGGCGCCGACGACGTCGACGCCCGGGTGCTGCAGCAGAAGGCGCAGGAGTTCGCCGCCGGTGTAGCCGGAGGCGCCGAGGATGCTGACGGTCGTCATGCCACAACGCTCCGGCCCATCCGGGAAACACGGGAAACCCGGGAAAGCTCAGCAAGGTTTCGCGGGTTCCCCGGGTTTCTCGGTGCGTCCGGCGGCGCTTCGACCATGGCTACCTCTTGGCCTGCGCGACGCAGTAGTCCAGGACACGCCCCGGGATGTCGACGCCAGTGGGCGCGACGCTGTTCTTGAACTCCATCGTGTGGTTGACCTCGTGGCAGGTGTAGCCAGCGTCGGTCTCCATGATGTCGAGGGCAAGGACGCCGCCACCGACGGCCGCAGCGGCGCGCTGGCAGAAGTCGTCGAACTCCTCGCTGACGGCGAAGTTACTCGCCTTGCCGCCCTTGGCGGTGTTGGTGATCCAGTGCGGCGAGTTGCGGTGGATGGCCGCGATGGTCTCGTCGCCGACGACGAACGCTCGGATGTCGCGGTGCGAGCCGCCGGCGTGCTGCAGGTCGGCGATGGCGTGCGAGCCGACGACGCCGCTGGCCTCGGGTTTCTTCACGTACTCCTGGATGTAGTAGATCTGCTGCAACGGGTTGCCGAGGGCCTCCTTGTGCTCGAGGACCATGTCGGCCTGCTCGTCATTGTCGACCTTCGCGAGGAGGCGGGCCCACGAACCCATCGTGGGCTTGAGGACGGCCGGGTAGCCGACCTCGCGGCAGGCACGGATGGCGGCCTCCGGCGTGAAGGCGACGCGGGTCTTCGGCGTGCGGACCCCGGCCTTTGCCAGCAGCAAGCTTGTCTCGGCCTTGTCGCCGCAGCGCGAGGCGACCTCGTACGTGTTGACCGAAGGGATGCCGTGCGCGCCGAGGAACTTGAGGACGTAGAGGCCGCGGTAGAACGAGATGCTGCGCTCGAGGACGACGTCGACGTCCCACGGGCGTTCATGGATGTCGAGCACGACCTCGTCGTCGAACAACGGCACGAGCTCGATGCCTTTGCGCTGCGCAGCCTCGACGAGCATCTTCTCATCGTTGCGGATGCGCGAATAGACCATCCCGACGCGGACCACGTTCGACCTCCGTTTTTTCGTCTTGTCCAGTCTCGGCCTGGGTCTTACTCGCCCCAGTCTTCCTCGACGGCGGGGGC
>JAXDQQ010000188.1:0-2763 GCA_034667805.1 Thermoplasmata archaeon
GGACCGGTAGACCGCGACATCCCACGTGGCGATCCATTCCCCCGTCGGGACCCTGTGGTCCTCCGTGGTCGACGCAGGCAACGAATAGACGAACCCGGCGTCCACGGGGATCGAGGGCGTCGACCAACCATAGCCCGTGCCAGGCTCGGGCTCTCCGATGGTGGTCAACCAATCGTTGACTAGGGTCTCGACGGCGGGTGCAGACAGGGTCGTCAGGTTTTCCAGGAACGAGACCGCTCCACGGTGTACGGCCTCCTGCGCAACCGGTCGCCCCGCCTCGCCCTCGATGCTTAGCACTAGGGCCACCCCAGAATCGGTCCATGCAGCATCGTACGTGTTGTTGTCACGTGGTCTCCAGAGGACGTCCCGCAGCGCGGTGGGTAGACTGGCGTCCCGTGCGGGAATCTCGTGGTTGCCGACGGGCCCTCGCACTTGGAAGGCCGGCAACTGCTGCGACCAATGGAAGCTGCGGGTATGGTCGTCGCAGCCCAAGTTGAAGCAGCCGATCAACAAGACAGGTAGCAAGGAGACCGCGATCGCGCCATGCAACCCGGACCGGGCTGGGGCGCTCATGGGCCTAGTGCACCAGGCTCGGGCGCAGGTGCTCCGCCACGGCCGGCGCGGCCGACACGCAGTCGCACGCGCAGGGGCCGGTCAGGTACGTGTCCGTGCACAGGACGCGGTCGATGCCGTCCGACAAGAGGCGTGGGAGCGCGTTGCCCGTGAACAGCCCGTGCGTGCACGCCGCGTAGACGTGCGTGGCGCCCTGCGCCTTGAGCTGCTGCGCCGCCTGCAGCATCGTGCTGCCGGAGGCGATGAGGTCGTCGACGATGGCAACGCGGCGGCCCTTGACGTCGAGCTCCTTGGCGGCCATGCGAACCTCGGTCGGCGAGATGCGCGTCTTCTCGAGATGGTCGACGGGCACGTCGATGAGGTCGGCGGCGGCCGCGGCGCGTTCCCGCGCGCCCTTGTCCGGCGCCAGCACGGCGTCGACGCCCCAGGCGCTCAGCTCCGCGGCGAGCTGCGGGATGGCGGTGACGCCGTGCGCCTTGCCGCCGAAGAAGTCGAGGATGGTGCGCTTGTGGATGTCCACGGTGACGGCCTGGTCGCAGCCCGCGGCGATGGCTTTCGCGACGGCGCGGCTCGACACCGATTCGCCGGCCTGGAAGGAGCGGTCCTGGCGAGCGTACGAGTAGTACGGGATGACCGCCGTGACGCTCTTGGCCCCCGCTTCGTGCACGGCGTCCTGCCAGAGCAGGAGCTCGACGAGGCTGGCGTCCGGCGCCGTCGACTGCACGATGATCGCGTCCTTGCCGCGCACGGGGTCGAGCAGGCGCGCGTAGCCTTCGCCGTCGGGGAAGCGCCGGAACTCGGTCCGGATGGTGGCCGCGCCGAGGTCCTTGGCCAGCCGCGCCGCGAAGGGGCCGGAGGCGGTGCCGGGGACGACGGCCGGAGGCATCAAGGGGCCGACCCCCGTCGCCCACATAAGACTGGCCAACGGGAAGGCTTCATTTCGCGTGGACGAGCGCGACGAGGTTGTCCGGCTCGTCGGCCGCGATCGCGGGGGCTTCGATGCTCTCGACCTTGAACCCCGCCGCCTCAAGCTCGCCACGCAAGGACTCCGCGGTGTAAAGGTGGTACGTGCGGACGGCGTCGTGGCCGTCGCCGCGCCACGGCACCTCGACGTCGAGGGGCTGCCCGGGTTCGCCCTTGCCGCGGAACCGCGGCGCGTCGCGGCTCCACACAGTGACTTGTGCCGTGCCGCCCTTGCGCAGCACGCTGTGCAGCTCGCCGAGGCACGCGGCCCGCCCCTCCGCGGTCGGGATGCCGTGCAGGCCAGCGACGAAGATGGCCGCGTCGAACGACGCCGTGCGCAACGGCAGGCTCGTCGCGTCGGCGAGCACGCGGTCGCCATGCGCTCGGCGCACGAGAGGAAGGCTCCAGTCGAGCGCGACGACGTGGTGCGCGGACTCCGCCGCGACCTTCGCGTGGCGGCCGTTTCCGCACATGAGGTCGAGAACGCGCGACGCCGGCGGGAGCGCTTCGAGGAAGGCTACCACGTGTGGCCACGGCCGTTGCCGGGTGCGGTCGAAGGAGTCCGCGATGGCCGTCCACACCTCGCGCTGGTCGGCCATGCGCCGGCCAGGCTGGCGCGGGCCTTAATGCGACCGACGGGCCACGGATTGCACGGAGACCACCGAACCGTTGCTCCGTGCAATCCGTGAAATCCGTGGCCCGGTCGGCGGCGCAGGCTTCATCCCGGACCCTGGCGTCGCGACGCCGTGCAGGGACTGCTGGGCAAGAAGCTGGTCATCGTGGTCGGCAAGGGCGGCGTCGGCAAGACGACCTGCTCGGCGGCCATCGCGATCCACCTTGCGAAGGAGGGCCGCAAGACGCTCCTCGTGACCGTCGACCCGGCCAAGCGCCTGGAGGATTCCCTCGGCGTCCCCGTCGGGGCCACGGAAACGCCCGTGCAGCCGCGGCTGTCGGCGATGATGCTGGACCCGGAGGCCGTCATCCGCGAGCACCTGGCGCGCGAGGTCCCCGAGACCAAGGCGACGGAGCACCCGCTGTTCCGTTACGTCACGAACTACCTGCCCGGCCTCAACGAGCTCATGGCCATCGGCAAGCTCAACGACCTGCGACGGGCGGCGAAGTACGACGTCATCGTCGTCGACACGGCGCCGACGGGGCACGCGTTGTCGTTCCTCTCCGCGCCCAAGGCCATCGAGGAGATCATGTCGGAGAAGTCGCTCCTCAAGT
>JAXDQQ010000189.1:0-7641 GCA_034667805.1 Thermoplasmata archaeon
CGAACGCCGAAGCAATCGCTCCTACCATGATCATCGCCTGCTGCTTCCACGGCGTGGAGCCCAGGATGCGCCCGGCCTTGAGGTCCTGCAGGTTGTCGCCGGAGATGGAGGCGGCGACGCAGACGACGGCGGCGACGATGATGGCGGCCGGCGGGCCGACCTCCGGCGCGACGGCGAAGGCCAGGAGGGCAAGGCAGGCGGCGAGGAGCGCGAGGATGGTCACGCCCGAGACAGGGCTGTTGCTGGAGCCGACGATGCCCGCCATGTAGCCGCCGACGGCGGAGAAGAGGAAGCCGACGACGAGCATCAGGAGGGCGATGACGATGGCCACCACGAAGTCGCCGAGCACCGCGTTGAACAGCATCGCCATGGGCACGGCGAGGACGATGGCGCCGAGGCCGACCAGGCTGAAGGGGAGGTCCTTCTCGGTGCGCGGGATGGCGCCGCCGTCGGTATTGCGGCCGGCGGAGCGCACGCCGGCGACGATGGCGCGCGTCAGGGGCTTGCGCAGCTTGACGAGGCTCCACAGCCCGCCGACGAGCATGGCGCCGACGCCGATGTAGCGGATACGCCGGCTCCAGACGACCGCCGGGAGCGCGGCCTTGCTCCCGGCGAGGGCGAGCAGGCCGTCGGGGCCCGCGACGTCCCCCGCGAACTGGGTGTAGAGCGGGATGCCGACGACCCAGCCGAGGACGCCGCCGAGGAAGACGAGGCTCGCGATGGGCAAACCGATGATGACGCCGACGCCCATCAGGGCTGGCTGCAGGTTGAATCCGACGCCGAGGACGGACTTGGGACCGAGCGGGACGGTGGCGGTCGGGTCTTCCTTCCAGAAGCGGAAGCCGCCTTGCAGGATCTTGTAGGCTGCACCGAGCGCGCCGCCGAGGACGAGGGCCTTGATGCCTGTGCCTCCCGCCTCGCCCGCCTTGAGCACCTCGCCGGTGGCCTGGCCTTCGGGGAACGGCAGCTTCTCCTCCACGACGAGCGCGCGCCGGATGGGGACGGAGAAGAGGACGCCGAGCAGGCCGCCGACGATGACGATGAACGTCGTCTCCCAGTAGTGCAGGCGTTCCCAGTAGCCGAGGATGATGAGCGCGGGGATGGTGAAGATGGCGCCCGACGCGACCGAGGTGCCAGCGGACGCGATGGTCTGGACGATGTTGTTCTCCAGGATGGTGCGCTTGCGGAACGCCTTCAGCACGGCCAGCGACACGACGGCGGCAGGGATGCTGGCGGCGACGGTGAGGCCGGCCTTGAGCCCGAGATAGGTGTTGGCCGCTCCCAGCAGGACCGCGAGGATGAGGCCCAGGATGAGTCCCTTGAACGTGATCTCCGCGATGGAGTGGTGCGCCGGCACGTGCGGGGCGTCGTCGCCGGCGGGGGCGGCAGGTGGGAGGGCCACGGCCTTGGCCTCCTTCATCGTACGCCGGGGGGCCGTGGGGGCCTTGGCCTTCGCCACGCGGCGCGATTGCCCTGGGCCCATAAAGCGCGCTACACGACGAGCTTGCGCCGCATCCAGAGCACGGCGATGGCCGGCAGGACGACGGCGGCCACCAGGAGGTAGGCGACGCTCGCGAGGGGGACCGCGTCGAGGCGGCCCAAGGCGACGGGGCGGGCGATGGCCACGGCGTGCGTGAGCGGCAGCGCCCTCGCCACCCACTGGAGCGCCGGCGGCATCTGGCCTAGGGGGAAATAGGTCCCCGCGAAGAGCATCATGGGCGTGATGAGGAGGAAGATGCCGAACTGGAAGGCGTCGATGTGCGGCACCTTGGCGCTGAACATCATCCCCAGGCCCGCGAAGGCGAGGCCGGTGACGAACGCCAGCGGCAGCATCGGCAGGATGAGCAAGGGAGGGAGCAGGCCGAGCAGGGAGATGACGATGGCCATGAGCCCCGTGTTGATCGTCGACTTGAGCCCCGCCCAGACGAGCTCGCCCACCACGACGTCGTCGAGCGACAGGGGGGTCGCGGTCACCGCATCCCAGGTCTTCTGGAACCACATGCGGACGAAGGAGCCGTAGGTCGTCTCGAAGAACGCCGTCTGCATCATGGTGATGCACAGGATGGCGGGGGCGATGAACTGGGCGTAGGACACGCCTTCCACCTCGCGGACGAAGAACCCCAGGCCGTAGCCGAGGGCGACGACAAAGAGCAGCGGTTCAAGCAAGGGGGGAAGCATGTTTGTCTTCCAGGTCTTGAGGTACACGTCGCGGTTGCGCTGCACCATCGCCCAAGTGCCGCGGGCGCTGAGGTCGGTGCGAACGGTGGGCCGCGGGCCCGTGGGCGCGGACTGGACGGCGGGCCAGGCGTCAGTCACGCAGCGCCCTCCCGGTCAGGCGGAGGAAGACGTCCTCCAGGGTGGCGCGCCGGCGCACCGTTTCCTTGACGGCATGCCGGCCGGGCACCGACTCCACGAGGCCCGGCACGTGGGGGCCGAAGGCGACGACGCGGTCGGGAAGGCGCTGGTGCGGGATGTCCTGCGCCTCCAGCTCGTCGGCCAAGCGCGCCAAGCCGGCGTCGGCGTCCCAGCCGAGGACGAACTCCGCCGCCTCGCCCCCGGTGTGCTTGGCGATGAGGCCCTTCGGCGTGCCCTGCTCGATGACCTTGCCGTGGTCCATGACGACCAGCGTGTCGCACAGCATCTCCGCCTCGTCCATGTAGTGGGTGGTGAGGAGGATCGTCTTGCCCTGCGAGCGGAGCTGGCGCACCTTGTCCCAGATGGTATGGCGCGCCTGCGGGTCCAATCCCGTCGTCGGCTCGTCGAGCACCAGCAGGTCCGGCTCGTTGACCAGCGCACGCGCCACGACGAGGCGACGCTTCATGCCTCCCGAGAGCTCCATGACGTTGGAGTCGCGCTTCTCCTCCAGCTGCATGTACTCCAGCAACGCGTCCGCGCGCCGGCTCGCCTCGGCCTTGCCGACGCCGAAGTAGCGCGCATGCACCGTCAGGTTGCGGTGCACGGTGAAGTCGGGGTCGAGGTTGTTCTCCTGCGGCACGACGCCGAGGCGCGCCTTGAGTCGGCGAGCGTCCTTGGCCGCGTCCATGCCGAGGACCGTCAAGCGGCCACCGCCGATGGGCGCCTGGCCCTGGATCATCCGGATGGTCGTCGTCTTGCCCGCGCCGTTCGGCCCCAAGAGCCCGAAGCAGACGCCCTCGGGGATCTCCAGGTCGAGGCCGTCGACGGCCACCAGCGGGCCGAAGGACTTGCGAAGCCCCTGGGCGATGACGGCGGCCATGGCGGGCCCACCGGCGCCCCCGGCATAAACCGGGCGGAGCGAGGGAGGCCGCATCGGGCGTCGCGCGGGTCTGCCGGCGCACCTTCATCTGCACGAGCGGGGTCGCCGCCGCCGTGCCCGGACCGGCCATCGTCGCGCGCGACCTGAAGAAGAGCTTCGGCAAGGTGGAGGCGCTGCGCGGCATCGACCTCGAGGTGCAGCGCGGCCGCATCGTCGTCATCCTTGGCCCCAACGGCGCCGGCAAGACGACGCTCGTGCGCATCCTGGCCACCCTGCTGCGCCCCGA
The DNA here is from genome assembly GCA_034667805.1 of Thermoplasmata archaeon. Classification (GTDB taxonomy): domain Archaea; phylum Thermoplasmatota; class E2; order JACPAO01; family JAHFTW01; genus JAHFTW01. The sequence continues at coordinate 3,522 of JAXDQQ010000189.1, forward strand.
TTCCGGGACGGCCACCGTCGCCGGCCACGACGTCGTCAAGGACCAGGCGGCGCTGCGCGCCGAGATCGGCCTCGCCGGCCAGTACGCTGCCGTCGACGAGCACCTCACCGGCCGCGAGAACCTGACGCTCGTCGCGCGGCTCTACCACCTCAAGCGTGGAGCCGCGAAGGAGCGGGCCACCGCGCTCCTGGCCGACGTCGGCCTCACCGAGGACGCCGACCGCGTCGTCAAGGGCTACTCCGGCGGCATGCGCCGGCGCCTGGACCTGGCCGCCGCGCTCATCGGCGACCCGGAGGTCGTGTTCCTCGACGAGCCGACGACGGGCCTCGACCCGCCCAGCCGCCTTGCCATCTGGGGCAAGATCGGCGCGCTGCGCGACGCCGGCAAGACCGTCGTGCTCACGACGCAGTACCTCGAGGAGGCCGACCGGCTGGCCGACCGCGTCGTGGTCGTGGACCACGGCACCATCATCGCCGAAGGCACGGTGTCGGAGCTCAAGACGCGCGTCGGCGGCGACGTCGTCGAGATCACGCTCGAGGACGCCGCCCACGTGAAATCCGTGGCGACGGCGCTCAAGGCGCGCAACCCGAAGGTGGACGCCGAGCGCCGCCGCATCCAGGTGCCGGCCCCCAAGGGCGCGCAGACCTTGGCCGAGGTGCTGGGCAAGATCCCTGCCGCCGCGCGCGCGAAGGCCGAGGTGGCGCTGCGCCGCCCGACGCTGGACGACGTGTTCCTGGCCCTGACCGGGCACGCCGCCGAGGAGAAGCCCGGCGACGGGGACGGCGCTAGCGGCAAAGCCAAGGAAAGCAAGGGCCGCAAGGGAGGCAAGGCATGAGCGCCCACGCGTCGCGCCTGCGCCGCTTCGGCTGGACGTTCTCCGACACGTGGCTCGTCACGTGGCGCAACCTGATGTTCTTCGCGCGCAACCCGTACTGGATCATGATCGCCGTCGTGCAACCCATCATGTTCACGCTGCTGTTCATCTTCGTCTTCGGCGGCGCGATCGAGGACTCCCTGCCGGCTGGAGTGAGCTACCCGGACTACGCGCTGCCGGGCATCGTCATCCAGACGGTCGTCTTCAGCTCCCTCGGCTCCGGCATCAACATCGCCGACGACATGCAGAAGGGCGTCATGGACCGCTACCGCAGCCTTCCCATCGGCCGCGGCGCCGTCTTGACCGGGCGGACCGTGAGCGACCTGGCGCGCAACTTCGGCGGTGCCTTGATCATGGCCGGCGTGGGCTTCGCCGTCGGCTACCGCTTCCACGGCACCTGGCTCGAGGGGCTTGCGGCGATGGGGCTCTGCCTGGCCTTCGGCTACGCGTTCTCCTGGATCGCGTGCTTCATCGGACTCATCTCCAAGACGACGCAGACCGCCGAGGTCGCCGGCTTCACATGGGCGTTCCCCGTCGTCTTCGCCAGCAGCATCTTCGTCCCCATCGCCAAGATGCCGGGCTGGCTCAAGGCCTTCGCCGAGGTCAACCCCGTGACCCTGGCCTCCGACGCCGTGCGCAACCTCTCGATGGGGCAGCCCGTCGGCGACGACGCTTGGCTGACCCTGGCGTGGTGCGTCGGCATCATCGTGGTGTTCCGCACGTTGGCCGTGTGGCGGTTCAGGCGCCTCGCCTGATCCAGGCTGCCGCCGCCGTCGGTTTGGGGTCGCGGCCCCAGACGGCGAACGTGGCGACGCCGACCAGGCACGCGACGTAAGAGAGCACCAAAGGCGCGGCGCGTCCCCATGGGAGGGCGCTGAGGGCGCCGTAGATGAGGGACACGTACGACAAGCCGACCAGGATGAGGCCGCGGCGCATGACGGCGGGCGACACCTCGAGCCCGGCGTCCGTCATGCGCACGGCCTCCCACGCCGCCAGCGCGGCCCAGCCGGCCCCGAACGCCGCAAGCGCAGCGGTCAGCAGCCCTGGGACACCGAACTTGGCGACCAGGGGCAGCCGCAAGGCGAACGAAGCCGTGGCCAGGACGAGGCCGACGACCAACGCGCGGGACGGCCAGGCGTGCACCCGCGCGGCGGCCAGGCCGAAGCCCGCGGCAGCCAGGGCCAAGAGCAGGCCGAACGGCACATCGTCGGCGCGGAAGGCGTACTGCGACCGCCATAGCTCGGAGGCGGCGACCAAGGCGAGGGAGAGGGCTGCGACCGGTCGACCCATCGCAGATGGACGGCGCGCCAAGGGGTTGAGGATATTGCCGGCGCACAAACCCCTTGTAGCCCCTTGGAGTCGGCGTTTCCATGCGCAACGTCCTGCTCGCCTTCCTGCTCCTGGTCGCCGGCCTCGCCGGCTGCGCCAGCAAAACACCCGACCCCGTCCAGCAAGCCGCCGACGAGGCCGCCGTGTACGACGCCATCGAACGTCAGATCGGCACGCCGCTCACCGACGACGGCTTCGACCCCAACCTGCCCGCCGTCAACCTGGAACGCCTCTACGCGGTGACCGGCCCGAGCGAGCGCACCGCCGGCGTCGCCGAGGGGTACATCGAGACCGCCGTCAAGGACGGCTACGCCTACTTGTGCCGCAGCGGCACGGACGAGGGGCTCGTGATCTTCGACGTGCACGACATCGAGGACCCGTTGTTCGTCGGCTCCATCCGCTTGTCGGCCGGCTTCGAGGCGGACATCGAGGTCTCGGACGACGGCAACTGGGCCTTCTGGGAGACGCAACGCCTCCCGGGCTTCGGCGTCCCGGACGCCACCGACCCGACCTCCGCGCCGGGCGCCGCGCCGTACGGCATCCACATCATCGACATCTCCGACAAGGCCAACCCGCGGTGGGCCGGCTTCACGCCCGTGCCCCCGAACGGCCCGCACAGCATCACCTACGCCAACATCGGCGGCGAGGACTACGTCTACGCCAGCGTGTACTCGTGGCAGTACGTCGGCACCTCCGTCACCCCGGTCCGCCTCGCGCCGCCCGGCATGCAGCGCCTTGTCACCTACCGCCTCGACGACGGCGCCGCGGGGCCTCAGCTCGTCGAGGTCGCGTCCTACATCGATGAGGGCGCCCTGGGCGAGAGCGTCATGCCGGCGGACGAGAAGATGCCGCACGACGTCAGCATCGCCGTCCACCCCTTCACGAACCGCACCTACGCCTACGTCGCGTACTGGAACCTCGGCGTCGTCATCCTCGACGTCACCGACCCCGCCCACCCGGTCAAGGTCGGCGCCGCCACCGACTTCGGCGCGGCCCCCACGCGGGAGATCCACATGGCGCGCCAGTCGGAGCTGCCCATCGACGGCAAGGTCATCGTCGTGGCCGAGCCCGAGATCTCGGGCCAGGAGACCACCGGCTACATGTCCGTCATCGACGTCAGCGACCCCGCCAACCCGGCCTTCGTCAGCAACTGGAGGATTCCCGGCAACGCGACGTCCGGCGGCGGCGGGCGCGGCCCGCACTACTTCGACTTCCACGACGGCCGCGTCGTGATGGCCAGCTATTCGGCCGGCTTCTGGGTGTTCGACATCCACGACGCCGCCAACCTCGCCCACCCGCGCACGGTCGCGTACGCCGCGGTGCCGGCTGGCGGCGGCCTCTTCGGCGGCAGCGCGTTCGACGCCTGGTGGGCCGACCCGACGCACATCGTCGGTTCGGAGTCGGGCAACGGCCTCGTCGTGTTCCGGTACCTGGGGCCGGCGCCGGCCATCGACGAGCCGGCTACGACCAGCGCCTGACGCCCACCAAACGAACCGCGGATCCCGCGGACGACCGCGGAAACGCGTTCCGCGGGTTTCCGCGAGTTCCGCGGTTTGGGCGGTCGGCGTGAGCCGAGGCGACTTCAGCCGGGCACGTTGGCGTCGAGCACCGCATGGAAGTCGCGCGCCAGCCCCGCCGCGACCGCGCCCTTCCGGCGCAGCTCGAGGTCGAGGCGCGCCTTGAGGTCGCGCACGTGCGCCCCGGTGAGTGCGACGCGGTTGTGCGCCACCGCCAGTGGGTACGGGTAGCCCGTGTAGGCGGCGTCGTTGGAGAGCGAAGCCAGCAGGGGCAGGACGTCGGCGTCCGCGTCGATGCGGAATGCGTGCTGCGAGGCGCGGTGCAGCTTGGCGACGTGGACGCCGGGCTCCGCCTCGACCGACCACGGGCCCGCCACGCCGCGCGCCGCGGCGTCGGCCA
>JAXDQQ010000190.1:0-4344 GCA_034667805.1 Thermoplasmata archaeon
GTGGTCGTCGCCGCCGGCGCCTGGTGGATGGGTCTGCTGGTCGCGATGGACATCCCGCTCTCCATCGCGCTCGTCGTGCCCGTCGTGATCCTCGAGGCCATCGCGTCCGACTACGCGCTGCACCTGCGCTACGCCATCGCGCACGAAGGGCAGGCGGCTTGGGGCAACGTCGGCCGCGCCATCTGGTACTCCGCCATCACGGACATCGGCGCCTTCCTCGTCTTCACGCGCATGCGTTACGGCCTCCTCGCCGACGCCACGGTCGCCACCGTGCTCGTCCTCACCTGCGCCCTGGTCGCCACGCTCATCCTGGTGCCCGCGTTGGCGCACCGCCGCGAACTTCCGGACCCGCCCGCCCCCCGGCCCGACCCCATCCCGTCCTCCATCCAGGTGCACGCATGACCCCCGCCCCGACGACAACGAGCCACGGATTGCACGGAGACCACGGAAACGACCAGGCTTCCGTGCAATCCGTGAAATCCGTGGCTGGGCCGTCGGCGGCGTGGGCCGACGACACGCCGGTCCACCCGCTGCTCAGCCGCCACGCGGTCGCGCCGCTCGTCGAGACGCGTGCCAGCAAGGTCATCGCCAAGCCGGTGGACGAGGTCTTCCTGCACTTCTGGGGCTCCGACCCGCGCCTGCGCCTCGAGCTGCACCGCGACCACGTCAAGGGCTACTCCATCCACCGCGAGACGCCGGACTCGCTGGAGTACGAGTTCGTCTTCGAGGCGTACGGCGCGCGCAGCTGGGGCAAGGCCGTCGAAGTGGCCCAACGCAACAGACCGGCCGCCGAGGGCGGCCCGCGCATCGACGTCGAAGTCCTCGACGGGCCGCTCAAGGGTCAGACAGTCACCACGCTGTTCAAGGCGGTGGAGGGCGGCACCGAGGTCACGCAGGTCAACCGCGTCTGGCCCGGCGACTCCGACCTCATGGTCAGGATCCTCGGCAAGAAACTGAACGCGCGCCTGACGGCCTTGGCCGGCGTGCACCTCGAGCAGCACCGCCACGACCTCGAAGGGCTCGAGCGGTTCCAGGACCGCTTCAGCCAGGAGCACCAGCGCAAGCTCGCCGAGCACGGCGACTCGGGCTTCGTGGACTTCCTCAAGACGACGCGCGCCGTCACGTTGCCCGTCATCGTCCTGCCCATCCTGGGCGCGGCCGCTCTCGCCGCGCGACAGGGCGTCTTCGACCCGCTCGCCCTCGTCCTCACTCTCGTCGGCGGCGGAGCGGCGCTGCTTGCGGCGAACCTGCTCAACGACCTGTACGACTTCAAGGGCGGCGCGGACCAGTCGGCGCGGCAGGTCCCCGGCGCCATCGAGACCGGCTCCGGCGCGTTCGTCGAAGGCCGCTGGTCTCTCAAGAAAGGCTGGCTCATGACGGTCGCCCTGTTCGGGGTCGCGGCGCTCTGCGGCCTGGCCTTGGCGGTCCTCTCGACGCCCCTGGTCCTCGTGTACGCCTTCCTCGGCGCCCTGATCTCCTACGTCTACATCGGTCCGCCTTTCCCCCTTGCCTACAAGGGACGCGGCCTCGGCGAGATCTGCATCTTCGTCGCCTTCGGCCTGCTGCCGGTCGCCGGCGGCGTGCTGGCCCACGGCGGGACGCTGACGCCCGAGGTCTGGGCGGTCGCGTCCTTCTTCGGGCTGTCGAGCACGCTGCTGCTCTACCACCACCACTTCCTGCACTGGGAGGCGGACAAGGTCGCGGGCAAGGGCTCCCCGGTCGCCATCCTGGGTCCCCAGGGCGGCGCCCTCGTCGGCATGGGCCTCGCGCTCGGAACCAGCGCCGTCATCCTCGCCACGGTCCTCGCCCTCGGCCTCGAGCCCTGGACGGCGCTGGCCGCGGCGCCGCCGCTGCTTCTGCTGCCGCGGCAGGCCAAGGTGCTGGCCGGCGACCGGTCCCCGCCATTGATGCTCAAGCAGATGAGCGCCGCCTTCGGCGCGATGATGCTCACCGGCCTGGCCCTTGTGCTCGGCCTCTGGCTGACGGCCTGATCGGTCCCGGCCCGCGGCCCTCCACGCGGCGCACCTATGCGGCCCAAGGCCTATGCCCCCCGCCCGGCTGGCCCGAGCGTGGAGGACCCAGACACGTCGGCCAAGCGGCGCCGGCTTGCCGTCTCGGTCCTCCTCGTCGGGCTCGCCTGGGGCGTCATGTACGCGCTGTACCCGGTCGGCCTCGCGCGCTCGGGCCCGGTCTGGCTCGCCGCCTTGCGCTTCGACGTGTTCTTCGTCGGCGCGCTCGCCGTCGCCCTGGTGCGCCGCACGCCCCTCATGCCGTCGGGCTGGCGCGACTGGTGCGCCATCGGCGCGTACGCCGGCTTCAACGTCGTGCTGCACAACCTCGGCCTGATGGCCGGAAGCAAGCACGTGCCGGTGGCGGCGGTCTCGATCGCCACCGGCCTGGCGCCGCTGCTCACCCTGCTCTTGGCCCGCGTCGCCTTGCCCGGCGTCCGCATCGGCGGCCGCGCCCTCGTCGGCCTCGCCGCGGGCCTGGCCGGCGTCGCGGTCCTCGCCTTCCAGGGCGGGGCCCATGGCGGGGCCGTGCCGCTGGTGTGGGCCCTCGTGGTCCTCGGCGGCGTGCTGGCCTGGTGCGTCGGCAGCGTCGCGATGAAGTCGTCCGGCTCGGCCATGCGGCCGCTGGCGCTCGCCGTCTGGGGATCGCTTGCCGGCGCCATCGTGTTGCAGGCCGCCGCCTTGGCCGCCGAGCCGTTGCCGCGCATCGACGCGCCGTACGCCGGCGCCGTCCTCTTCGCCGGGCTCGTCGGCGGCCTCGCGGCGTTCCTGCTGTGGGGCGGCCTCGTGCGCGACTTCGGCCCGCAGCGCGCCAACCTCGCCAGCTACGTCAGCCCGGTCGCCGCGTCGCTGACCGCCTGGCTGCTCCTCGGGCAGGCCCTGCGGCCCGCGCATGTCCTCGCCTACGCTCTCGTCGCGCTTGGGCTCACGCTGGCGCTGGCTCCGACGCGCCGTCCCGCGAGCCCAGCCGTGCCCGCCGCTTCGGAATGACCGGCGCAGGACGGCAACCAACGGGAGGGCCGAACGGCTCCGACACAAGCCTTAACCGTGTCCGCCCGCGGTCCTTGAAACGATGCAAAAGGCCGTGCTCTCCCTTCTGATGGTCGTCCCGCTCCTGGCCGGTTGCGCCGACAACGCGTCCGACGATGGGCAGGCCGTCCAGGACCCGGGGGTCCAGTTCGAGAGCGACGTCCTGCAGCTCTCCCTGCCGACCATGCCGCGCGACGCGCCGGCCGCCGGCGAGCGCACCTTGGAGAAGGCCCCGGAATGGCGCCTCGGCGAGTGGTGGACCTACACCCTGACCGACGGCTTCGCCGGCGAGACCTACACGTTCACCCGCGTCGTGGCCGGGCAGGACAAGTCGGCCGGCAACTACCTCGTCGGCTTCCCAATTGACGAGTTCGACAACAACGTCATGCTGTTCCACACGCCAGGCTTCGGCGACATCCGCCAGTCCGACCTGTCGTACGAGACGCACGACGCCGTGTTCCAGATGCTGCAGTTCCCGCTGCGCGACGGCGACTCGTGGGACGCCGAGTTCGAGGGCACTGGCAAGGGCCCCGTCACGGTCGCCACGACGGGCGCGAAGACCGCCGACCTCGAGCTCATCAGCCAGAACTACAACATCCAGGCCACCTACGACGCCGAGCTCGGCGAGATCTCCAAGATGTCCGTCAACAACGGCAGCTACGAGGTCTACGAGGTCACCGGCCACGGCTACGGCTTCAAGGGCGTCGTCCGCGTCCCGCACGCGCACGACCTCATCTTCATCAACGGCCGCCTCGGCCCCGTCTGCGACGTCTCCGGGTCCGGGCCTTGCGACCCCAAGGCGACGACGGAGACCATCGAGGTCGGCGCCGGCTACGACCGCGCCGCGTTCATCCTGGCCGTCGGCGCCGGGCCGTTCCTCGGCGTCGACAACGCCGTGCCCGTGGGCGTCTTCCGCGAGACGGCGACGGCCCCCGACGGCACGGCCTACTCGCTGCAGCTCCTGCCGAGCGACGGCGGCTTCAAGATCGCCGCCTTCGGCCACGAGAAGCCCGAGGGCACGTGGACGCTGGAGCACATCGCCGGTGGAGCGGGCATCGCGTTCATCGAGGGCATCGGCTACCACTCCATCGACGTGGACCTGCCGTCCGGCTGCGTCATCAACTCGTTCAACGCGCAGCACCACAACTCGGAGTGCAAGATCGACCAGTCGCAGGCCGGCACCATCAACGCGACGTCGACGGCGCCGAAGTAGGCCAAACCGACGCGGCTACTCTTCGTCGTCCGGCTTTCCGCGGCGGCCGTCCTTGCGCACGAACTTCGGCGGGGGCGGCGCGGCCGAGTCGCC
>JAXDQQ010000191.1:0-9409 GCA_034667805.1 Thermoplasmata archaeon
GTAAAGATGACCAACTTCGACGTGACCCCGGCGCTGGCCAAGAAGTGGATCGAGGCCGCGAGGGAAGGGAAGATGGACGCCGGCGCGGTCTAGTCGACGACCCGAAACAGGGATTGCACGGATTCCCACGAACCACCATCGACAGCGCTGCTAGGGCCCGTTCGGTTCCCCGAGCGCCGTAGAACCTCCTTCCGCCGTCGGCGTCGTGGGCGCATGCGTCCACGACTTGGCCCTCATGATGGGCTAGGCAAGTGGCGGCGCGGAGCGCCGTCTGCGCAGCAGAGCCGAAGAAACCTTCCGCGTGCCAGGAATCGGACGGCAATGGTCGAGCACCCAAGGGACCCGGAAGAGCTTCAGCAACTCCTCAACTATCGGTTTCTCAACCCGAAACTTCTCGAGCGCGCATTGAAAACCCCGGCGTCGAAGACGAGCGATGTGGAAGACAACTCGCGCCTTGCATTCCTGGGCGACGCGGTGATCGGGCTAGCTGTCAAGGAATGGTGTCACAGAAACGAGAACCTTCCCGACAAGGGGGCGCTTACCAAGAAGGCAAACGGCATCGTCTCCGACGAAAACCTGGCCACAATCGCTCATGATCGCGAATTGCGCTCGTGGCTAGAGGTAACCAATGAGCCCCAAGAAGCCAAGGGAAGAGATACCATGCTTGCACAGGCCGTGGAAGCCCTTGCTGGTGCCATGTACCTTGATTCGGGAGTTCATTCGTTCAGGGTCGTCAGAAGATACCTTGGACTTCAGCCCATTCAGGGGGACGAAATCTAGCTACTTCGCTTTGCTCCCCGCCAGGACAAAATGCGCCAGCAGGCTCTCGATCTGGATGCGCTCGTTGGCGCCTTCGACCATGCGGAACTCGATCTCGCCGACCTTGTCGACCAGTTCGACCTTCTGGCGGTCGGGGATCGTGAGGTCGAAGACGCTGCGGTGCACTTGGCGGATGACGTCCTCGCCGCTTAGGCCGTACTCGACGAGCAGGTCGTCGAGCTGGTGGCGCGCCGCCATGAAGTCGCCGTTGAGGGCGGTCTCGAGGAGCTTCTTGACCTCGTCGGGGCGCGCCGTGCTCGTCGTCTTGTAGATGGAGTCGGCATCGACGGCGCCGCCGAGGGCAGCCGCGACCTGGAGCGTGTTGACGGTGCGGCGCAGGTCGCCCTTGGCGACGAACAGGAGGGCGTCCACGCCGTCCTGAGTGATCTCGACGTGCTCCTCCTTGGCGATCTTGCGCACGTACTTCTTGACCTGCTCCTGCCCCAGCGGCCGGAAGCGGAAGACGGCGCAGCGCGACTGGATGGGGTCCATGATCTTGGACGAGTAGTTGCAGCTGAGGATGAAGCGCGTCGTTGCCGTGTACTTCTCCATGGTGCGGCGCATGGCGCCCTGGGCATCGTGGGTCAGCGCGTCGGCCTCGTCGAGGAAGACGATCTTGAAGCCCTGCGAATCGGTGGTGCCGACGCGGGCGAACTCCTTGATCTTGCCACGGACGACGCCGATGCCGCGCTCGTCGGAAGCGTTGAGCTCGAGGAAGCGCCCCTTCCAGTCGTCGGCGCCGAAGAGGTCCTTGGCCAGCGCGATGGCGCAGGTCGTCTTGCCCGTGCCCGGCGGGCCGGCGAACATGAGGTGCGGGATCGAGCCGGCGGCGACGTAGGCCTTGAGGCGCTCCACCGTCTCCTCCTGCCCGACGACCTCGGTCAGGGTCTTCGGGCGGTACTTCTCGACCCAGACGTCCTTCATCGGGCGCGGCAGGCGGGTCTCTCCTATCAAGGTTGGCTGGGGCGGGTCGATTTCGATTCATTCCCAACCGAAGTCTAGCGAGAGGCCCCAAGCCGTCCGATCCGCGACGCTAGGGTCCGTTCAATTCCCCGAGCGCCGTTGAACCTCTGTCCGGCGTCGTCGTGGGCGACTTCCAGGACTTGACCTCATGGAAATGCAAAGTGGCGGCGCCAGGCGGGCAAGACTTACGCGATTTCTTGGCGCCGCCCGGCGCGCTTCGCGCGCCGATGCTCCAACATCATGTGGTCGAAACCGTAGGCGTCGGCGGCGGAAAACGATGGACCCGCACGAAGCAGGAACGGCGCCGCGCCGTCACGCTTCGGTGGAAAGGGCCTCAGGACCGGCTTGACCGCTCGCCGCCGCGTTGAGCAACGCAAGGATCCCCGCCAACCTCGGCGACGGCACGATGGCGAGGACGCGCCGGTGCTTGGTCGCACAGTCGCGCAACCTGCGCGCCATGTGCTCCTCGCGCGCCAGTTCGACCTCGCGCAGGCCGCGCGGGCGCGTCCACGCCGCGTCCCATGCATCGGCGAGGGCGTAGGCGTCGGCGCCCGTGACGCCTTCCTTGAGCAATCGGCGCTTGATGGAGTTGCTCTGCACGACGTGGCGGAACTTGACGTGCTTGGTGTAGAGCGTGGCGTGCTCAAGGTCGCCGATGTCAAGGGCGGTGACCGGGATGCCGCCGCCGCGGGCCAAGGCGGTCGCCCGTTCCAGGTCGGGACTCGGGATGGCCGTCGGGCCGAAGCCAGCCAGCAGCTCGAGGAGGCGTTCCGTCGCCTCGTCCGGCTGCGGCAGCTCCGGCTTCGGGTCGGCGGTCGCCAGCTGCTCCAGGGCGGCAAGGTCCTCGCGCGGGACGCCGAGGGCCACGCAGTCGGGGAGGAACGCCTGGAAGGCCTGCTCCACGCGTTCGCCGTCAGGAGAGAAGCCGGGCACGGTACCCAAGACCAGGAAGTCGCAGCCGTCGATCTGGAGCCTGGCCTGGGGGGTCCGCACGCCGTTCGACCCCCGCCGGGGCACAAAGCGGTTGCGGCGACGTCGTTGAACTCAGATCGACCAGCGGCGCGCGGAGCCATGGGTCGTGGCTGACCAGCCCAGACCGGAATCCGCGGCGCGGCGACGCCCGTATCCGAAACGACTTGTCGCGCCGTCCGGTTCACCCCGCATGGTCGAGACCACCACGTCAACGTCTACCGTCCGCACCGCCCGTGTGCGCCACGCCGCCCCCGCCACCACGACCCTGGCCCGCACGTCGGGCGCCCCCTTCTGGGCCCTTGCCTTCTTCCTCGTCCTGGGCCTCGGCATCGCCTTGGTGCTGGCTCTGCGTGGCGTGGAGGGGCCCGGTTTGTTCACCAAGGACCAGGCCTTCGTCGCCAGCGGCCTCGCCCTCTTCGCCATGGCGCTCATCCTCTTGGTGTTCCTGCTGACCATCGCCTACGTCTTCAGCGAGGTGCGCCGCCTGCGCATGCTCGGTGACGTCCGCGAGCGCACCCGCGTCGAGGACGTGAACCGGCAGGAGACCGTGAACCGGCAGCTGCGCGACGAGGTCGCCGCGCTGCGCCAACGCGAGCACCTCCTGGTCTCCGAGCTTTCCAAGCGCCGCAAGCTCGCCTCGAGCTGGCGCGAGTCCGAGGGCGAGCCGCACGTCCTCCAGCTCGAGGGCATCGGGCCGCTCTACGCCGCGCGCCTCAACGCCCTCGGCATCATCACCGTCCCGCAGCTGGTGGCCGCCGACGCCAACGAGGTCGCCGGCCACATCGAGGCGACGCCCGAGATGGTGCGCGAATGGCAGGCCATGGGCCGCCTCCTCGCGGTCAAGGGCGTCGGGCCGCAGTGGGCCGAGGCCCTGGCGCGCGTCGGCGTGCACGACGAGCACGACCTGGCGCAGCGCGACCCCAAGGCCCTGGCGACCGCCATCGCGCGGCTCAACGAGGGCAAGACCCGCGTCACCAAGAGCGACCCGCCGGCGGCCACCGTCGCGCGCTGGGTGCGCGCCGCGGGCGGCCGCCCCGTGCGCACCATGCGGACGCCCCGCCCGGCCTCGGGCACGCGCCGGACGACCCGGCGCACCACCGTCAAGGCCAGGGCCTGACGGGCCCGCACGGCAAGGCGGCGGCCAGGCTGCGCACAGCAAAGCCTGATAGCCGCTGCCACCTGTCGGCACATGCGGCCACAACGGCCCACGGCGCAGGCCCCGCCTAGCCGCAGGTCCGGAGACTCCCCAATGAAGATCGACATCGGCGCGGAAGGCAAGATCCTCGGCACGAAGCGAGTCAGCCCCAACGGCCAGGTCTCGGGGCTCTCCGAGTATGCCGGCGAGGAGGTCCTCATCATCTACCCCGGCCCCCGCGAGCCGCGCATCCGCATGCAGGCCGGCGACTACGTCCACGAGGTCGAGAAGGCCGTCGGGAACCAGATGAAGGTCGCCTTCCAGCAGTACAAGGCCCTCAAGTCGAAGTACAAGGACGAGGCGGCGGCCACGGCGGAGTTCATCCGCGCCAAGAGCCCGCAGTCGTTCCAGGGCCTCATCGACAACGTCGACGCGTGGGTCAAGACCCAGGTCGGCAAGGCGGAGAAGAAGGTCGCGCAGAAGCTCGGCGAGAACGCCGAAGAGTAGCCGCGAGGCGGACGACCTGCCCGGTGGCCGTCGAGGACGTGTCCGGTGACCGCTGGCGTCTAGCGGGTCCGCAGCGCCGCCCCGATCTGCGCGTCGCTGGCGCCCACGGCGAGGATCTCGGCGAGCGCCGTCAGGTCCGCTGCCGCGTCGTCATCCTGCGGGTTGAGCTCGACGACCCTGCTGAACGCCTCGACGGCGAGCCCGAGGAGCTCGCCGATTCCCTCGCGCGGCAGGTCCGTCGGCCGCGGCCCGACCGGCAGCGCCTCGGCGCGCGCCAGGGCGAGGAAGAAGTACGCCAGCGCGAGCTCGTAGTGCGTCTCGGCGTTGGCAGGGTCAAGGTCACGTGCCTGCTGCGCTGCGCCTAGGCTCGCGCCGTGGTTGCCCACGCCGCGCTCCAGCATCGACTTGCGAAGCAGCCGCTCGACGCTCGGCCCGTCCCGGCGGATCGCCAGGTTCGCCAAGGACAGCGCCTGGAAGCCCTCGACGTAGTCGAGGTCGGCGGGGACTTGGAACAGCTCGGCAAGGCGTTGGCGCATCGGGGCAAGACCAACCTGGTCTGTGGCACGATAAAGGTTGGGGCAGCAGGATTCCGCGAGCGGATTTTTCAGGCGGATTTTTCCGGGCGTCGAGGAGATCTCGCGCCGGCGGCCCTTCACACCTTGCGGCCGCGCAGCGCGTCGGCGAGGCGGCGGTCGTCCGGGTGGGCGTCCAGCACGGCCTGCAGGGTGTCGGCGTCGAGCAGAGCGTCCTCGTCGCGCGGGTTGAGCTCGAGGACCATGCGGAACGCCGCCACGGCCTTCTCCAAGAGCGCGGTGGGAAGGTCGTCGGGCAGCTCGCTGGGGCTGGGCCCGACGGGCAACGCGTCCGCCTTGGCGAGGGCGAGGTAGAGGAACGCCAGCCCGACGTGGTAATGCATCTCGGGGTTGCGCGGGTCGAGGACCAGCGCGTCCTGGGCGGCCACAAGGCTCGAGCCGTGGTTGCCCACGTCGCGTTCCAGGTGGGCTTTCCGGATGAGCCGCTCGGCCGTCGGGCCATAGCGGCGGACTTCCAGGTTCACCTTGGACAGGGCCTGGAAGGATTCCACGTAGTCCAGGTCCGCGGGGACCTGGAACACTTGAGCGAGGCGTTGGCGCATCGTCTTCAACCTCCCATTGGCCGTTTCGTGCGCATTAAGGATTTTGGGGGTCTCCTTGAATCATCGTGGACTTGCGAAGCAAGTTTGCCCAGGAGTGCGCAAACGGCGGACGGCCATTTCTCGGTGGTGCACCTGGCTTGTCCCGCGCCATGGGCCGGCACCGTGGCTTGGCCTAGCCATCCGTCGCCGTTTGCTTGTTCATCGGCGCGCGATAGAATCCACGGCGTCCCTTCGCCCCCGACCGGTGGCTTAAATGGTTGCGGACGATGGAGCGAGACACGACATGACCGACGAGGCCAGTCCCCGCCGTGCCGCAGCGTCCGGCGGAGCCGAATCCGGTCTCCTGCCCACGCCGCAGGAGTGGATCGCCGGCGAATCCTTCACCACCACGGCCGACGTGGCCGTCCCCGAGAAGCTCCTGGACCAGGTCATTGGCCAGGACCATGCCGTCACGGTGGTGCGCAAGGCCGCCGAACAGAAACGCCATGTGATGCTTATCGGCGATCCCGGCACGGGCAAGTCCATGCTCGCCCGGGCGATGACCGAGTTCATGCCCAAGGAGGAGCTCGAGGACGTCATCGCGTACCCGAACCCTGAGGACCAGAACACGCCGCGCATCCGCGTCGTGCCCGCCGGCAAGGGCAAGGAGATCGTCGACGCGCAGAAGTTCGAGGCGCGCAAGAAGCAGGAGCAGCGCGGCTTCCTGATGATGGTCCTCATGCTGACCATCGTCGGCCTGGCCCTCTTCATCGCCTTCACGACGCAGCGCTACGAGGCCATCCTCTACGGCCTGCTCGGTGCCCTCCTGGTCTTCTTCCTGTTCCGCTCGGCCGGCATGCAGCGCACCGTGCAGATGGTGCCCAAACTCCTCGTCGGGCACGACCCCGACGACGTCGCGCCCTTCATCGACGCCACCGCGGCCCACTCCGGCGCCTTGCTCGGCGACGTCCGCCACGACCCGTTCCAGGCCGGCGGCCTCGAGACCCCGGCGCATGACCGCGTCGAGGCCGGCGCCATCCACAAGGCGCACCGCGGCGTCCTGTACATCGACGAGATCAACACGCTGCACCTGCCGAGCCAGCAGCACCTCTTGACGGCCATCCAGGACCGCAAGTTCCAGATCACCGGCCAGTCGGAGCGCTCCTCCGGCGCCATGGTCAAGACCGAGCCGGTCCCCTGCTCCTTTGTCCTGGTGGCCGCCGGCAACCTCGACGCCCTGCAGGGGATGCACCCGGCGCTGCGCTCGCGCATCCGCGGCTACGGCTACGAGGTGTACGTCCGCGACCAGATGGACGACACCATCGAGAACCGCAAGAAGCTCGTCCGCTTCGTCGCCCAGGAGGTCCTGCGCGACGGCAAGATCCCGCACTTCGACAAGGTCGGCGTCGCCGAGATCATCCACGAGGCGCAGCGCCGCAGCGGCCAGAAGGGCAAGCTGACCTTGCGCCTGCGCGAGCTGGGCGGCCTGGTGCGCGTCGCCGGCGACCTGGCCAAGGAGGACGGCGCCACCGTCGCCATGCAGGCGCATGTCCTGCGCGCCAAGGTCATCGCGCGCAGCCTCGAGCAGCAGATCTACGACCGCCACATCGAGCACAAGCAGCGCTACCAGCTCATCCACGTCGAGGGCACCGCCGTCGGCATGGTCAACGGGCTCGCCGTCTTCTCCGCCGACGCCTCCATGTCGGAGCACTCCGGCATCGTCATGCCCATCGTCTCCGAGGTCACGCCGGCCTCCAGCCGCGGCGAAGGCAAGATCATCGCCACCGGCAAGCTCGGGGAGATCGCGAAGGAAGCCGTGCAGAACATCTCGGCCATCTTCAAGAAGTACCTCGCAGAGGACGTCTCCAACCACGACGTGCACATCCAGTTCGTCCTGGCCCACGAGGGCGTCGAAGGCGACTCGGCGTCCGTGTCGATCGCCACCGCCGTCATGTCGGCGTTGAGCCGCGTGCCCATCCGGCAGGACGTCGCCATGACCGGCTCGCTGTCGGTGCATGGCCTTGTGCTGCCCGTCGGCGGCGTCACCGCGAAGATCGAGGCGGCCGCCAAGATCGGCATCAAGAAGGTGCTCATCCCGAGCGCCAACCTCATCGACGTCCTCATCGAGGACGACTTCGTCGACAAGGTCCAGGTCGTCCCCTGCGACACCCTCTACGACGTGCTCGAGCACGCCCTCGCCGCCCACCCGAAGAAGGCCGAGCTCTTGACCAAGCTCACCAGCCTCGAGATGGGCCTGCCGGGCGGGCCGACGAAGGCGGTCCCCATCCCGCCCTCGCAGCTGCCGACGAAGAACGACATCCCCTCCGAGGACATCCCCAAGACCGTGCGGCGCCGGCCGGCCCGCGCCCCCGCCCCCTGAAGGTCCTGATGCGACGCCCGGAGAGCCCCGACAGGTGCAGGCGTCATGGCCAAGTAGGCGGGAGCCAGTAGACGATGGCCTTGCGTGCCCTGGTCCTCGGCCGCTTCCAGCCCTTCCACACGGGGCACAAGGCCCTCATCCAGGAGGCGCTCGGCCGCGGCTTCACCGTCGTCGTCGCCATCGGCTCGAGCACCGCCAAGCCCGGCCTGCGCAACCCGTTCACCACGGCCGAGCGGCGCTCCATGGTCGAGGCCGCGTTCCCCAACGAGGTCCGCTCCGGCGGCATCGTCATCGCCGAAGTGCCCGACCTGCACGACCCGCTGCGCTACGCCGCACACGCCATCGCCATCACCGGCGCCGTCGACGTCGTCTACGGCAACGACGACGAGACCCTCGCCTTGTTCGAGCGCGCGGGAATGCGCACGGAGAGCCCCGGCCTCGTCGATCGCCAGCGCTACGAGGCGAAGGTCATCCGCGCCCAACTCGCGGCCGACGACGGTTCGTGGCGCAAGGCCGTGCCGCCGGCCGTGGCCGACCTCCTTGTGAAGCTCGACGCCGGCCGCCGCCTGCGCGGCCTGGAGGCGTACGCATGACGCCCGACACGAAGGTCGTGGGCGGGCCCGACCCGGTCAAGCTCCTCGCCCGCCTCGAGCGCGACGGCCTCACGATCGCCGTCGCCGAATCCTGCACCGGTGGTCTCCTCGGCGGCCGCATCACCGAGGCACCGGGCGCCAGCAAGGCGTTCCTCGGCGGCGTCATCGCCTACTCGAACGCCTCCAAGGCCGACCGCCTCAACGTGGACCCCGACCTCTTCGAGGACGGCCACGGAGCCGTCTCGGCCGCGGTGGCGGAGGCGATGGCGCGCGGCGTGCTGGAGAAGTTCGGCGCCGACGTGGCCCTCGCCGTGTCCGGGATCGCGGGCCCCGGCGGCGGCACGCCGGAAAAGCCCGTCGGCCTCGTCTGGCTCGCCGCCGTGGGGCCGAAGGACCTGCTGAGCGTCCACCGCCTCAAATGCGACGGCGACCGCGCCGCGGTCCGCAACGAAGCCGTCGTCGAGGCGCTGCGTCTGCTCGAGAAGAACCTCGACGAGGCCGAACGGGCGAAGCTGACGCCGAAGTCGGTTTGAGCGGTCATCCTTGCCCGGGCAGAATGCGGCGCCGTTCCTGCTTCGCGACAGCCCAACGTTTCCTCCGCCTACTACGACCACGTGGACCAGAAACAAGACGCGAATCGTTGCGCGGAGCGCGCCGGGCGGCGCTTCGCGCCGCCACTCGCCGAATCCATCATGAGGGCCAAGTCGATGGAGAACCCACTGCCCACGACGCCGACGGCGGAAGGCGGGTGAACCTCGTCCGGGGAATAGAACGGGCCCTTGCCTAGGCCAGCGTCTCGAGCTGGGACATGATGTTCCAGACCAAGGTGCGCCCGTGGAGGGGGATGTTGGGGTCGTTGGCCATGTCGTCCAACGTCCCGATGGCCTTCGACTTGCGCACGTCGAGGGGCTGGCTCTGGTCGGTGA
>JAXDQQ010000192.1:0-2560 GCA_034667805.1 Thermoplasmata archaeon
GGTACGAGCGGTCCAGCGGCCCGACGAAGAGGATCCCAGCCGCGCTCTTCGTGACGCCGTTGGGACAGTAGCGGTCGTGGTCCACGCCGGGCGGGACGATCGAGACGCGGTCGCGTTGCCGGGCCAGCGCGTTGTCGCGCACGTAGGGGCTGACCGCGATCAGGCGGTCGCTGCCCGCGAGCATGGAACGCTCCAGCGTGGCGCGGTCCACGGCCGCCATGGCGTCGAGCAGCGGGGAGCTGCCGCGCAGGCGGCCGGCGTGGTAGGTGGCGACGAACGGCACGCCGGCGCCGCGGGCCGCACGGTACGCCATCTCCGCCGGGAAGGGCACGGGAGTGTGCGCCAGCACGACATCGGGCCGGTGGCGGGCGATGGCCCGCCGGACCGTCGTGGCGAACCGGGGATGCAGCGGCGTGTTGCCCAGCCGCGCCGAGGGCCGGCGGAGGCGGACGTCCACGCCGGCGCGCTCGCCGGAGGAGGCGCCCGCGCGCGTGAAGGCCTGCACCTCGACGGCGTGCCCGTCGCGCGCCAGCCGGCTCAGGATCGAGTGGGCGTAGCGTTCGAGGCCGCCGCCCTCGGGCTCATAGTACGGCGTGACGGCCAGGATGCGCAGCCGGCATCACCTCAGGGCGGCCGAGGCCGGCGCGGCGCCGGGCCAGCACGTCCGCGTACACCTCGAGCAGGCGGTCGGTGACCGCGTCCCAGGCGTAGAGGCGGCCGACCTTGGCCGCCAACGCGGGGCCGCGCACCAGCGCGCCGGGCTCCAGCGCCGTCTTGAGCTTGGCCGCCAGGGCGTCGACGTCGCCAGGCGGCGCGGTGAGGCCGCCGACCTCGGCGACCTCCTTCACGCCGGGCAGCGCCGAGGCCAGCACGGGCGTGCCGCACGCCATGCTCTCGACGAGGGCGATGCCGAAGGCCTCCTGCTTGTTGACGCTGGGCAGGAGGGTCAGGCGGGCGCCGCGGTAGAGAGCGGGCAGGTCGGCGTCGGGGACGTGGCCGAGGAAGTGCACGTCGAGGCCGAGGCGCGTGGCCTGTTGGCGCAGGGCGGAGCGCAGCGGGCCGTCGCCGACGATCAGCAGCGGCGCGTTGATGCGGCTCTTGGCCAGGGCCTGCAGGAGGACCTCGAGGCCCTTGTACGGGACAAGGCGGCCGACGAAGAGCAGGTAGTCGCCGCGGCGGATCGGGCCGTGGGGCTTGAAGCGCTCCGGGTCGAAGCCGTTCGGCACGACCTGCAGACGGTCCTTCGGGACGCCGGCCAGGCTGGGCGAGCGCTCCGCGTACGACAGCGACCGCACCGCGACGGCGTCGGCCAGGAGGTAGCTCGGGGGCCCCACGCGCTGGTAGGCATGCGCCGCGAGGCGGCCCAGCGGCGAATCGAGGTGCGGCTCGAAGTGGAAGTCGAGCACGGCCGGGATGCCGAGCCGGCGCGCGCGGTGCAGGACCGCGGGCGTCGTGAACGGGTAGGTCGCCGCCACGTGGATGATGTCCGACGTGTACGGGATGCGCCGCGTCAGCGTGCAGACCGGCGCCCGGAACAGCGTCAGATGGCGCTTCTCGCGCACCACCTGGACGCCGCCTTCCACGGCGCGGCCGGGGCGGCCGTCCGTCGAGCACAGCAGCGTGACCTCGTGGCCGCGCGCCGCCAACCGCTTGGCGACCTCGGCGAACACCCGCTCGACGCCGCCGACGTTGGCGTCGCCGTTGCGGGCGGCCGGCGGGTTCGGGTCGAAGGGGCAGACCAGGGAGATGCGCAGGCGGTCGGCCGATCGGCCCCCGCCGGACGGATCGACGGGCGTCACGTCCACGTCACCGGCGCGCTGGTGGCGGTCTCGCCCGACGTCGCGGTGGCGCGGAAGACGACGCTCGTGCCGTTGGGCGCGTTGACGCTCTTGGCCCAACTGCCCCACGACTGGTGGTCGAGCAGGACGTAGGCGCCGCCGTTGCGGCTCGCTTCCACCGTCGCCAAGGGCCGGTCGGCCGTCACGACGACCTCGAGCCACCAGTCGTTGCCGACGGCGCGCGGCTCGAAGGTGGCCGCGAGGGCGCCCGGCGTGGGTGCCGAGGTCGAGCTGCCCGTCGCCGTGGAGTTGCCCGGCGGCGTTGGGCCGGTCGTCGCCGTCGTGCCGTTCGTCGTCGACAGGCTCTCCGTCGAGGCCCCAGAGTCCGTCGCGGAGAGGGTGAGGGGCATCCCGGACGGCGGCGCCCCTGGGCAGGCCACGATGGCGGCGTCCTGGTTGGACGGAGGGATCCATTGCCGGCATTGGCTCAGGCCGGTCTGGCCATCGCTGGAGGTGGCGCGCAGCTGGACGACGGAGCCGTCGCGGATCTGGAAGGACGCCGCCCAGGCGGTCGGCCCCCAGGACTGCTTGGCCAGCGCGCGCCAGGCGCCACCATCGACGCGCGCGTCCACCGTGGCCACCGTGGGTCCATTCGAGCGGACGTCGGCCTGGACCCACCACTCGTTGCCGCGCACGCCGGTGAAGGTGGGGGCGAACGTGGTCCCCGTCGTGGTCGTGCTGCTGCTCGACGAGGTGGACGAACTGGACGAGCTCGAGCTGCT
>JAXDQQ010000193.1:0-3157 GCA_034667805.1 Thermoplasmata archaeon
GATGGCCTGGCGGCCTTCACGCAGGTGCCGGCCGTCTTCGCGTCCGTCGGCGGCTGGGAAGGCGGCATGCTCACCGGCTTCTTCTTCGGCGCCTTGCTCCTCCTGGCGTTGGTCGGTCTCCTGGCGCTACTGGAGGTGCCGGCGACCTGGCTCAACGAGCACTACGAGTCGTGGACAGAGGCGCGCGCCTTCCTCGCATCGGGTCTCCTCGCCCTTCTCGTCGCCCTGCCTCTCTGCTTCGGGTCCGACGCCGTGGTCCACGCCAGCCAGGCCCTCGCCTGGGTCGCCACGCCCCTGGTCGCCCTCTTCGTCTCGGTCCACATCGGCTGGGGCCGCCCGGAGGTCCTCGAGGGATTCCGCGTCGGCGACGCCAAGCACCCGCTCGCCGACCTCGTGCGCCCGCTCCTTCGCTACCTCCACCCGCCCGTCCTGGCCCTCCTCCTCGTGGTCGGGACCCTGGGCTTCCTGCGCGCCGTCGGCTGGGCGGACGGCTCGGGCGGGTTATGGGCGCTCGCGCCTTGAGGCGCCGGCGACCGCATCGCCCATGAGGCCGAGGGAAAAACGCGGGAGTAGCCAAGAGGCCAACGGCACCCGACTTAAGATCGGGGACTTCGTGTTTCACAGGTTCGAATCCTGTCTCCTGCATCGACCAAAGATGGATTTCCTCAAAGGCGGATGAAGCGGCGCGTTCCTCGGCCGAAGGGCTGCAACGATGGCGTCGCCACCCGGCAAGCCCTTACGCCCGAGCCTTGCTCCGTCGCCCGTTGTCCACCCGCCTCTGGTCCCTGCTCCACCGCTTCAAGACCGATTGGCGGTTCCTCGCACCGCTCCTGTTCCTGAACCTGGTGGGCCTGGTCTTCGGCTACTACTATTACGCGCAGGTCGGCCAGTTCGACTTCTCCCACCTCAGCTGCGACGCCGGCGCCAACGAGTTCTGCGAGCCATGGTGGACGTGGCCGCTCGTCGCGGATTCCCCGAACGCCGTCCTGGTGTTCTTCGTCGCCACGCTGGCCTACAGGCTCAGCGGCTGGCGGAACAAGTGGCTCGACGCCTTCGCCTTCACGCTCAACGTCTACGTCGGCTGCTGGACGACGGCGCTCTTCCTCTCCTATCCCGGACGGATGGGGACGTTCGACTACGCCTCCGTCGCTCGGGGCAACGCCAACCCCGTCCTCTTCCTCGCGCACATGGGCATGCCGCTGCAGTCCTTCGTGCTCGCGCAGGACATGCGCAAGGACACCTGGCGCGTCCCGCAGATGGCCGTCGTGCTTGCCGCGCTGGCCGCCTACATCTACGTCGACTACTGGGGTCCGCACCTGCACCCGGCGCCGTTCCTCCATCCTGACGACGGCCTGTTGCATGCCTTCTCGCCGTGGCTGATGGTCGGCGCCGCCATCGCATGGGTGGCCGTCGTGCTGTCCGGTCGACGCGGATCGGCACGGCGGTCAGAGCTCCCGCCGCCGACGCCGCCCACCTAGTCGCAGATTGCGCAGATTTCTCAGATGCGACCCGAAGCCTCTGTGGAATCTGCGACAGGCGGGCGTCGTCAGAGCCCGTGCTTCGACAGGAACTGCGCGGCGGTCGCCGCCGGCTCGCGGCTCGCCACGACCACGGCTTCGTCGGGCAGCAGCTGGCGGTACGGTTGCTGCATGTACCGCTCGTCCAGGAGGACGACGACGCACTTGTCGGTCGCCGACCGGATCCCGCGTCCCATCGCCTGCAGCACCTTGCTCATCGCGGGGTACGTGTAGCCGTAGGCGCGGCCCTTGCCGGGATGCCGCGTCTCCAGGTAGGCAATGCCCGCCTCGACCTCCAGGTCCGGGGGCGCCAGAGGCAGGCCGATGACGATGACGGCCGACAGGAGGTTGTCCTTGAAGTCCACGCCCTCGGAGAAGGAACCGCCGAGGACGCCGAGGAGCACGGCGCCGCCACGCTTGCGCGCGCCTTCGAGGGTGTCGAGGACGCGGTCGCGGTCGGCCTTCAGCCAGCCGGGCTCCTCGACGATCGTCTCGCGCGCCCGTGTCTTCTGGTCCTCGACGAGGACGGAGTCCAGCGAGGCGCGGACGTCGCGCAGGATGGCGTAGCTCGGCGCGAAGACGGCGACGTTCCCCTTGGCCGACGCGCAGACGTCGCGGATGCAGTCGGCCATGCGCGTCCACATCTCGGGGCCGCGGCCGGAGTAGCGCGTCGTGTAGCCCTGCCCGACGACGAGGAGGCGGTTCTCCGGTGGGAACGGGCTCGGGTAGCTGCGCACCGCCGTGCGGGCGGCGTCCAGGCCGAGGAGGTCGCGCACCATCTCCGGCGGCCGCAGCGTGCCTGTCATGAGGATGGCGCTGTGCTCGCGCTGGTAGACCGTGCGCGCCGGAAGGCCCGGGTCGAGCAGGCGGACGTGCAGGGTCATTGAGCCGGGTTCCCATTCCAGGTAGCGCAGGCCGCCCGTGCGGAAGCGGCCCCAGTCCTCGAGGGCCTCCATGAGCTCCTCGGCGTGCACGACGGTGTCGGTGCCCTTGCGGACCTTCTTGCCGAGCTGCAGCAGGTCCTCGACGGCGTCGGCGAGCGTGCGGTGCGTGGAGAAGAGGCCCTTGTTCCGCGCGGCCTCGAAGGCGGCGGGGAGCTCCTCGATGTCCAAGGTCGCGATCATCCGCGCGCCATCGCTGCCGCCGCGCCGCGCGGCGTCGGCGCCCATGCGGTCCTCCTTGGCGCGGCCGTCGGCCTGCGCCTTGTCGGCCATCGCCTGCAGGGCAGCGCGCAGCGCGTCGAGGTCGGCCTCGACGGCCTTCTCGCGCTGGCCGCGCGCCTCGCCTTCGACCTGGTCGAGGAGGTACGGCGTGATGCGGTGCGAGTGGCTGCCGCGGATGCGGTCGGGCAGGTTGTGCGCCTCGTCCACGACGACGATGCATTCTCCCAACGTCAGCCCGAGCCGCTCCAGGCTGGACTCGCGCAGGTCGGAGAAGAGGTGGTTGTAGTCGGCGACGATGACCTGGGCGCCCTTGGCGGCCTCGAGGGCGACGAGGTGCGGGCACAGGTGGGCCTTCTTGCTGACGGCCATGAGCTCCTCGACGTGCAGCACGCCGCCGCGGACCTTGGCCAAGGTGTCGGCGTCGACGTCGCCCAGGTACTCGCAGCTCTTGGTGCGCGTCTCCTGCGCGCAGAAGTC